>QKDT01000268.1 GCA_003251995.1 Desulfovibrio desulfuricans | reverse complement strand
GCAGTGATTGACGGCTGGCAGCCAAAGGCTCGTGCTGGTATTTCCATCATGCGTATTGTCAGCAAGCTTGATGCCGGGCCTGTTTTTGCTACAGACGGTCTCCCCATTGGCGAGCATACCGCGGGTTCTTTGCACGATGCCTTGGCGGGGATTGGTGCAGAACTGCTTGTGCGTGTTTTTGACGATATTCTTGATGGCAAGGCAACCGCCATTGACCAGGATGATTCCCTCGCTACCTATGCACCCAAAATTTCCAAAGAAGACGGTTTTGTTGATTGGTCGCTCCCTGCTGAACAGGTTCATGCCCGTGTTCGCGGTGTCACACCCTGGCCCGGAGCGCGCACGGTGCTTGAAACTACTGGTTGCGATGGGCAGCAGCGTGATGCACTTTCACTTATTCTCTCGCCTGGCAGGGTGGGGGGATCAGTAGGGGAGCATGCGCCCGGCACGCTGTTTCTTGATTCCGATGGATTGAGCATAGCTTGTGCAGATTGCTGGTATGTGCTTTCAACGGTGAAGCCGAAAGGCAAAAAAGAAATGTCTGCCCGCGATTTGCTCAACGGCGTGCTGCGTGGTTTGCCCAAGGGCGCTTGCGGGTACGCAAGGGTACCCGCTGCTGGAGAGTAGTACGTTTTTCCGCAAAAAGTTATTTTTCAAGAGGCTCTTTTGAGCCTCGTTTTTTCTTTTTTTGACCCTTACTATGAGTACCTTGTTCCCATTGCCTACAGGCATGTTTTTGTGCCATTTTAAGCGCAATGCGGTTTTCTTTGCAGATTGAACATTCACGAGGCTCTATGTTTCGTAAATCGCCCTTTTCTTTACCACCTGAGCAGTATGGTGGTGCGCGAAAGCGCGTTTTTATTGGGCTTATGCTCGCCTCGTGTTTGCTGCTGTGCCTGGGCATTGCTTTTTTTCTTATTTTTCCTTGGGTTGGTTTTTTTTCTACCCAACACTGGCTGCCTACACTGAGTGTAGGTTTTGGTTTTATTGTTATAGTAGCCTTGTTGTGGCTTTGTATCCTTTTAATATTCCATATTTATACTGGTAAATCATTACCTGGCGTGGACAGTGTAAGGCATGTAACCATCAGGTTGTTTTTTCCGCTTATGGAATTGCTTGCCAAGGCTGTTGGCATAGACAGGGGCACAGTTCGTCGTAGTTTTATTAAAGTAAACAACGAGCTTGTGCTTGCAAGCGGCTGCACGGCGCGACCACAGGAATTGCTGCTGCTGTTACCGCATTGCGTTCAGCAATCGCTGTGTCCGCAGCGCCTTGTTCATAACCCTGATAACTGCAACCGTTGCGGCAGATGCCCTGTTGATGCACTGCTTGCCCTGCGCGACAAATACGGCGTAAGGCTTGCCATTGCCACAGGTGGCACCATTGCCCGCAGAATAGTGGTGCAGACCCGCCCACGCTGTATTATTGCGGTAGCCTGTGAGCGGGATCTTACCTCTGGTATTCAGGATAGTTATCCTCTGCCTGTTTTTGGCGTGCTGAATCAACGTCCGCATGGGCCTTGTGTTGATACGCTTGTGCCTATGGAGGCGCTCGAAGACGCAGTGCGGATTTTTCTTGGTCTTTCTCAACCTGTTCACCAGGGCAGGGTATAGCATGTCTTCCAGACGCGCATTGCATTCAAGTAATCAGCTTGCTTCCATACCGGCAAAAATTCGTAAGCTTGCTCCTTCTGCGCGCCATTGCGCTTTGTGGTCGCTGTTGCTTGTTGATTCGGGTATGACCGCCCAGCAGGCGCTAGCGGCTTCTTTTTCAGGAGCTTCAGAACTCCTTTCCATTACAGAAAATTCTGAGATTTCTGCACTGGAGCGGAACCTTTGTTCAGAACTTGTGTACGGCTATTTGCGTGCAGAGATTCGCATTGCGTTTGTCCTCACCAAGGTTCTGCCACGTCCGCAGGCGTTGCCACGTCCAGTTCTTCATATATTGGGTCTTGCTGTTTACGGCCTTCTTTTTCAGGATCGGGTGCCTGATCATGCTGCTGTTTTTAGCGCTGTGGAGGCTGTGCGCGTTATTTATGGGCAAGGGTTGGCACGTGTTGCCAACGGTGCTTTACGCTCAATACAGCGCCTTGCAGACGCACCCTTGCATCAGGACTTTTATTTGCCCGATGGTGTCCTACCCAACAGTCCAGAGAATGTGGGCCTTTTCTATTCATTACCCATGTGGATTATGGGGCATTGGCACAAGCACTATGGGCAAGAGGCGGCGCTGCTGCTTGCGCGCAGATCGTTTGAGCGCCCATGGAGTGCGCTGCGTGTAAATGCCAGCTGTCCTGATTCTGCGGTTTTGCGTGAAGCCCTGGTTGCCTGTGGTGGTGAGCCGGTGGGGCAGTGGGGGGTGGCCTATGCGCCTGGCACACAGCCCACTTCTGTTTGCGGTCGACCAATACATTCTTTGCTGGATGATGGCGCGCTTTCTTTTCAGTCCGCCGGGTCGCAGCTTGTTCTTGAAAATCTTGGTTTGTATGTCTGGCAAAATCCGGTTTGGGACGTGTGCGCTGGTTTTGGCGGCAAAACCGTTGCCTTGCTTGAGCGGGGTATTGATGTTTGCTTTGCGACAGACCGCAGCATGCAGCGGCTGGCTGGCTTGCCAGGCCAGTGCCGCAGGCTTGGGCTTAGGTGCCCACCAGTAGCGCTTGTTGACGCAACAAACCCACCTTTGGATGCATGGTCTGGTCATATGATCGTTGATGCGCCCTGTTCTGGCCTTGGTGTTTTATCGCGCCGACCGGATATTCGCCGCAGGCCCCCGCAGGAGGCTACGGAGCATCAGCTTGTGCAGCATGCAATTTTGTCCCGCCTTGTTTCTCTTATGCGCGCAGGCAGCCAACTGGCCTACATTACGTGTACGCTCAGGCCGCAGGAAAATGAAAAACAGGTAGAGCGGATTGTTCATGAATCTGCTGGATTGCAGGTTGTTGAGCAATGGCAAACTGAGCATACCCACCCATGGCTCGAGGGAATGTTTGGAGCGGTGCTGCAAAAAAAATGATGTCATAAAAAATAAGCGCAATGCGGAGTAAATCCGCTTGCGCCTATTTTTTTGCTGGGAGCGCCAGTACGTGTAGCTCCCTTATATTTTGTCCCGCTGTTATTCAGCGGGATTTTCTGTTGATTCTTCTTCCGGGGCGGGCAGGGTGACTCCCAGTTTTTGCAAGAGCTGCTCAAGTTCTTCGCGGCTGCCATAGGCAAACGCAATGCGCCCGCTGTTTTCGTCGCCACTTACCTGTGTTTTGCAGCCAATGCTGGTACTCAGATTCATTTGCAGCGTTTTAAATTGGGGGCTTTTCTTTCTTGGAGCTTTAGCGCGTGGTTGCGGAGCTGCGTCCTCCTGTTCCCAGGGTAGGGCGTTGTGTCCACGCCAGAACGCGGCAGCCTCTTCTGCTTCGCGCACGGTCAGTTTGTGGCTCAGTATGCGCTGGCGCAAGGCTTCGGAGGCATTGTGATCGTCTATGCCCAGCAGGCAGCGGGCATGCCCGGCGCTGAGAAGCCCCGCTTGAATATCAGCCCGGGCAGTTGCGCTCAGTTGGAGCAAACGCAATGCGTTGGCAATGGCGGGGCGGCTCTTGCCAAGGCGCGTTGCCAGTTCTTCTTGTGTAAGCTCCAAAGCTTCGCGCAGGGCCTGCAAGGCTTCTGCTTCTTCAATGGGGTTCAGATCTTCGCGTTGGAGGTTTTCAATAAGGGCCGCAGCCATTACTTCTTTATCGCTCAATTGGCGCACATAGACAGGTACTTCTTTGAGACCCGCCAATTGTGCGGCGCGCCAGCGGCGTTCACCAGCTACTATCTGGTAAGTATTGTCTCCGGCCTGCGGGCGTACCAGCAAGGGTTGAATAATCCCTTGCGACTTGATGGAATCAGCCAGTTCCCGCAATGCTGCATCATCAAAATGTCTGCGCGGCTGGTTTGGGTTGGGCCGCAAGGCCGTAATCGGCATCAGGTTTACTGCGCTCTGTTCCGTTTGCGGTTCCTGTTTGGGTGCTGTCCCGCCAAACAGGGCATCAAGCCCCCTGCCCAATCCCTTGCTGCTACTCATTTTCTTCCTCCAGCATAAAGCCGTAGTTGCGGCAGTTCCAAGTGGTATCTCTGTTGTGTTTACACAAAACTGTTGTGGGCAGATTTGTGCATCACAGGGTTGGCCTGCCTCTGCTCAAATATTATTGCGTAATTCGATTATCTTTTTGTCGCAACCGCGATTGTGGAATACGTGCTCTGTG
>QKDT01000161.1 GCA_003251995.1 Desulfovibrio desulfuricans | reverse complement strand
GGCCGCTCAGAAATGGGCGGCTTTTTCGTTTTACGCCCACAATGGCCCACAATCACCACATGCCGCATTTTACGCGCTAGCGCGAAAATCTTCCGCGAACAGAAATTTATCGCCTTAAAATAGAGATGTGGAACACGTTTTTACCCGGCGTCCACATGACGCACCACTCTGGACAACCTGCGTCGCCATTTTACCGTATCGTAGCGTTCCAGTGCCGCAGCCGTGCCTTCAATGACGTGCAACATCTCGCCGAGGCGCACATACAGGCCCACGTGGCACTCTACCCCGGCCCGGTTGAAGATCATCACGTCGAGCGGACGCCATGGCTCAGCCGTCACGTCACGGTTCCACTCCTGCCCAACGGTTGCGGAAACGGTTTCGTCCACCTCGCCGCGTGCGTAAGCTTCGCTGTATCCGTCGCCCAGGTCAGGCATGGTGAGGCCCAATTGCTCACGATAGACCAGATGCACCAGCCCCCAGCAATCGCACCCCTCGCGGTCGCGTCCGTGGTCGAGGAAGGGAATGCCGATGTATTGTTTCAGGTCGTATGCCATGGCTATGAATCCACGTTGAGGTTGGGCCATTCCGCGTCGTTGAACCGGGCAAAGGGAAGCGGCTCCGAACTGGCGATGTTGTTTTTGATGGTGATTTGCACGGTCATTTTGTCCCACTGTGCATCGCTCAGGTCGAGTTCCGGCCATGAGGCTTCCACGATGTCCGGCGTTGCGCTGTTGACCGTTTCGATGGTCAGGCGCGGATATCTGCTGCCCACGGCCTTGAGGTACGGCGTGACCTCGCGCGTCACGTTGTCGATAGTGATCTTCGCTTCCGGGGCCTGCTCGTCGGCGCTGCTGGGCAGGATAACGTTGATGGGCGCAAACTCGTATGTTTCGCCGTTACTGACAATGCCGTATTCCGGCCTGCCGGAGTCCGCATTGTTGCGAAGAAATGTTGTCTGTCGGGTACAGAAACGGTAGTCCTGCGACCAATCAGGGTGCGTTAGCGTAATAAGCTGCACGTCCATGTCTTCCGTACGCGGCTCCATCATGGCCGCTACGGTACGGGGTGATAATGCCATAATATTTCCTTCCTGCCCTACGTCAGCGGCGCGTCAGGCCAATAACCGATGGTCAACGTGACCTGCCATGCGTTCGTGCTGCCCCACAACTGCTCGTCATAAAGCGAGTCCGAACCGCCGATAATCTCAGCCCGCACGGTGCCGCGCGTGGGGTGCGGCCAATCAAAGCACAGTGCGCCGCCCTTGATTGTGTCATAGGCAAACGTGCGCAGGGCATCGCGTTGCGCGTCCGTCAGCACATAGAGCGCCGTAGCCTTCCACTGGTTATCGCCGCCGCGCCGCCGCACCTTGGCCGAACCGGTTTCCATATCCGTGCGGATAAGATTGTTTGGTGCCTGATCTTTCCAGCCTGAGCGTTGTGGGCGCTGCGGGAGCGTTGTGGGCCATATTGCCGCCATGGGTTATCTCCTGATGGCCTGTGTTTGGGTTCCGGTGGCCGCACGCACGGCGCGGTTCATGGATGTGCCTGATTTCATCGTCTGACGCGCGTTTATGTCCCCGATAGTCACTTCCAGGGATTTACTGCCGTAATTGTCTGTTTTCGTTTGCGTCGACACCTCCGCGCCTGAATAGTTATTGATGGTAACTCTGGGTTCAGACTGCCAGCCGCTATTCTCTCGGCTCACCATCTCATTCCCCACCCAATTTCGCGCGTTATAAGCTGCGGTTTCTTGACGATTCAAAACACGTTCACCGGATAGCAAAACCGCAGGATATTCATCATTGCTGAAATATCCCCCACCGCCATGGAAACGGGGCGCATAATCAAACGATGAAAGCGGAATCGTTCGTATATCCCGAGAGCCAGCACCAACCATCCCGCCGGTATGAAATGTTTCCGAAGAAACGACTGTTACAGAACTGGTTTTTGTTTCAAACAGGCTACCAAGACCGCCACCACCGCTCAGCAGGCTGCTCAACCCGCTGGCAATCGGCCCAGTGATAGATGCGCGAATGGCAATGCGGGCCAGATCGTTGATGATGCTGTTCGCAAAGTTCGTGAAACTGAGCTGCCCGCTGGTAAGTATGTCGGCAAACGCGCTTTCAACATTGCCAAAGGCCGTAGTCGTCAGCGATTCAAACGACTTGGCGAAGTCCGACGCCTCGTTGGAATAGCTGCGCAGCCCGCGCACAAACCCACTGAATGGGTCACGCGCGTTCTTGAGCTGTTGCAAGCGCTCCCACTGCCCCACCATGGCGCGTAACTCCGGCGTCAGCTGCGAACGGTATATGTCCGCCTGCGCCGCAAGAAGCTGGTTCTGGTACTCCGTGGCAAGGTTATTGTTGCCGCTGAGTTCCGCAAACTCCTTGATAAACGCAAGGTTTGTTTGCGCGTCCTTGACATTGACCTGTTTCGCTAGGGCCGTCTGGTAGCGACCAAGCATCAGGTCTTTTTCCTCTTGCGACAGGCTTTTTATCTGGTTCAGACGGCTGGAAAACGCCGTCATTTTGTCCTGATTTTCAAGCGTGCGTAGGGCCGTGGTGTTATTTTCAGCCTGCAAAAGCTCCTTGTTCAGGTCTTTCAGCGTCTTTGTATCCCAAGCCTGCGCATATTGGTTCTGCAAGCCCTTGATGCCTGACGCCGATAACCCGGCAGCCTTGCCTAGCTTGGCAATCTGGCGTTCCTTCTGGTCAAGGCTATTCTCTGCTTTTGTGGACTCGCCGTTGAGCTGCGCTATTTCCTCCCGTAGCTTTTGCAACTGTTCGCGCGCGCTGGCGATTTTGTCAGCGCCGGTGTTTTTTTTGTTAGAAGCAAACCCACCGATAGAGTTTTCTGTGGTGGATGTCGCCCTCGGCTGTATTGGCCCGACAAAATCCATTGATGTACCTGAGCGCGCCAAGGGTATAGGCAATTCCTCTTGTGGTACTTCGCCGTTCTTTCGCTGCCAGTACAGCTTGTATGCGTCCGCTCCACCGTCGCCGGAGGCCGCAAGATCAAATATTTTTTTCAGCCCGGCATATGCCGCGCCAAGTCCAAGAAGTGCGGCGCGTCCCTTTGCGCCAAACGCTACAGCCCCTACAATGCCGAGTTCCTGCACGACCTGTGGCATCTGCTGCCAACCATCTACGGACGTGCTAACGATGGACGAAATCGCGCCACCGACGGCCTTGATGTTTGTCCACAACCCCTCAATCGTGTCCGCAAATTCCTTGAAGTCACGCTTCAGCTCAGCAAGACGACCAGGCTGATTCAGTTCTTTAATATAATCAATAAATTCACGTGTTACACCGACAAGTCTTTGCCCGATTTCGTCTTCAAGCTCCTTGAGCGCACTAGCGAGATTGGTAACATCCTCGTTTAGGCCTAATTTACCTTCATCCGTGTTCACCAGCAGGGCCAGTAATTCCCGATAGCTTTGCTTCGTGCCTTCAAACAGGCCTTTACCCGTCTTGGACGAAAGATAGTCGAGCGCGTCCTGCATGTTGCTTTTCAGGCCGGACCACGTTTGTGCGGTGGCATCCCCGGCTTCGGCAAACACCCGCAGGCGCTTCTCAAGCTCTTCAACCAGCGTTCCCTGCTGCTGCCAGTTGCGCACCATCGCGCCGGTGATGCCAAGATTTGTAGCAAGCAAGTCTTGAGCTTTATTGATATTCCCTGAAAGCAGTGCTTCAATTTCCGTGCGCATCTGCTGCACAGGAATTTTCATGGCGGTCAACGCCTGCGTCGCCAAAACAGCGAACTGTGGAATCTTCTCGACCGCTATGCCCGCCTTTGTGGCCGGAGCGATGATGCCGCTAACGCCCTGCACCATGTCGTCAAACGTGGCCGTCGTTTGCAGCGCCAGAACCTGAATCTTTTCCATCAGACCAGCGGAAATCTCTTGCGCGGCGTTGAACTTGTCCGCACCTTCAAGCTGTTTGCCTTGTCCGTCAGTGATCTTGTTCGTAGCGCCAATGACGGACGCAATGGCAATCTGCGAGGATTCAATGTTGCTGGAAAACTCAAATGTGCGGGAGATAAAAGATGACGCTGCTTGCAGCGCTTTATACGCGCCAGCAAGGGCAAGAATCTGCGTTACAAGCCCCTTGACGCGACTTGCCGATTGTTCAGCACCCTTGCCTAACGTATTCAGAGAGTTTGAGCCTTCTTTTCCGAGTTCGCTGGTAGCCTTTTTGGCCTTGTCCGCCGCATCGGATATGGCGTTCATGTTGCGAACGCCAGTAACGGCTCCCTTGTCGTTGAATTGCAGCTCGATTTGGA
>QKDT01000350.1 GCA_003251995.1 Desulfovibrio desulfuricans | reverse complement strand
CCATCATGACCCACGTCAAGCGCAAGTATAACATGCTCATCGGTGAGTCTTCCGCTGAAGAAATCAAGATCAAGATCGCATCTGCCTATCCCCTTGATCCGGAGCAGCAGATTGAGGTCAAGGGCCGCGACCTTGTGACGGGTATCCCGCAGAATATCATCATCACCTCGGAAGAAGTGCGCAAAGCCATTTCTGAACAGGTGGACAGCATTGTTCAGGCCGTGCGCATTGCCCTGGAACAGACCCCGCCGGAACTGGCGGCGGATATCGTGGACAGGGGTATTGTGCTGACGGGCGGCGGCGCGCTGCTCAAGGGCCTTGACCAACTGCTGCGGGAAGAAACCTCGTTGCCCATCACCGTTGTGGACGATCCCTTGTCCACCGTTGTGGTGGGTACCGGCAAAGCGCTGGACAATCTGCACATTCTCAAAGAAGTGTGCATCGACTAATCCGACTGTCCTCGCGCCCCTGTGCGGTTGACGCAATGCCGGAACAAACGCTTCTGGCTTTACGTCTCCGGCGCAGGGGCGCGGTTTATTTCGTACCGGCTTTCAGGAGCTTCCGCCTGTGACACTGCGGCGTCTTCTCCTCCTCGCGGGCATTTTGCTCATCCTGTTTCTGGGCATGTATTCCTGGAATCAGCGCACGCGCTTTCTGGATGACTTGGCTGCTAAGCTGGGGCTTGAAATCACAGGCGCTGTGCTCGCGCCTGTCCGTTCCACGCAAGATGCTGCGGAAAACATGTGGAACCGCTATTTTGATCTGGTGGGCGTGCGAGAAGAAAACGAAGCCCTCCGCCAGAAGGTGGACGAGCTTGAAGCCCGCCTGCTTGCCAATGGCGAGGATCTGGCGGAGCTCAAACGTCTGCGCGCCCTGGTGCAACTGCCAGTTGATCAGTCATGGCGTCCCCTGGGTGCGCGCGTTCTTTCGGGCCGCATGGGCCCCAATGCCGTTCTTGACAGCATCACCATCAGCCGGGGCTACAGCACAGGCGGGCGGCCCGGCACACCGCTTGTCACCCATCTTGGTCTTGTAGGCCGCGTACTCAAGGCGAGCGCCCACAGCTCCATTGTGCTGCTGCTTACCGATCCCAGCAGCCGTATCGCCGTTTTTTCGCAAGAGAGCCGCGCTCCCGGCATCCTCATGGGCATGGGCACAGGCCAAAAGCTTGAGGTCAACTTTGTGCAGCGCGATGCCAAGGTAAAACCCGGCGAAATCATCATCACCTCCGGCCTGGACGGCAAGTATCCCAAGGGCATACCTGTTGCGCGCGTGCTGCGCGTGGCCCCGTCGGACTATACCCAGTTTATGGCTATCAAGGCCGAACCGCTGGTTGATCTGCAACACCTTGAAGAAGTGCTGCTGCTCGAGTCAACCGGCGCACCCCGCCCGCTGGAACCCGGTGAAGCTCCCAAAGAATTTGTGGGCCCGCCCGCACCCAAAAGCACCACGCCATGATCACGCTCCGCAGCATTGCATGGTGGGCCTTTTTTATGGCCTGCGCCATTGTTTTGCAGGCAGCAGTGCCGGGGCTTGATGTTCTCACGGTGGGGCTGATCATCCTGTTGCAGGAACGGGATTATAAAAATATGCTCTGGCTGCTGCCCCTGTTTATCCTGTTGCAGGAGGGCATGGGAACGCGCCCCTTTGGAGCCGTTATCGTATGGTACGCCGCGGTCTTTTTGCTGTTCAAGATGGGCCGCTGGCTGTTTGAAGTGGAAAACTTCATCTTTGTCTTCCTTTTGTCCGCCTGCCTAGGTGCCGCATATTATGCGGTGGCCTGGCTCATGGCCCCATTGCAAAACCTGCCCTTTGACGTGCAGGGAACCCTGGACACAAGCTTGATTCAGGCCATTTTTGTGCCTTTTGCCTGGCGGCTGTTGGTGGCCACCCGCCACTGGAACACCAATGATCAGGAAAACTGACAACACCTCGCTGCTTGCGCACAAAGACAAGACGCAGCACAAGGGCATTCGCTCCTGGCTTAAGATTCAGGTTGAGAGCGAAGGCTATCAGCCGCCGCGCGCAGGCGCGATTTTGCTTCAGGTCATGGTGGGGCTGCTGTTTTTTGTTCTTGTTGTGCGTTTTTGGTATCTACAGGTACACCGGGGTGAAGAATTTGCCCGTCAGGCGCAGGATAACCGCCTGCGCATCGAACGCATATTCGCGCCTCGGGGCCGCATTCTGGACGACAAGGGCAAGGTGCTGGCTGATAACCGCACAGCCTACGGCCTTTCCATCGTGCGCGAAGACTGCCACGACATCCCCGCCACTCTTGCCCAGATAAGTGAATGGTCGGGCATTCCCCTCCAGCAAATCTGGGACAAATTCCGCCAGGATAGGTTCAAGGTCAAACCCTTTGAACCGCTGCTGCTCATTACCGATATCGACTTTGATCTTGTGGCCCGCATTGAATCCGAAATTCATGAATGGCCCGGGCTCGAAATCGTGGTGCGCACCAAGCGCAGCTACCCCGAGCGCGAACTTTTTGCCCACATTCTAGGCTACGTGGCTGAAGCCAACGAACAGGAAATGGCCTCGGACAGCGCCCTTGCCATGGGCGACCTTGTCGGCAAGCAGGGCCTGGAACTTGAACTGGAAAAACAGTTGCGGGGCCGCAAGGGCCTGTACGATGTGGAAGTGGACGCCCACGCCCGCGTGCTTGGCAAAACCCTGAGGGAAGAACCGCGCGGCGGGCACGAAATCCATCTTTCGCTTGATGAAGGGCTGCAAAAAGCCTCATGGGATGCCCTTGGCGGTGAGGCTGGCTGCGTTGTCGTTATGGAACCGGACAGCGGCAAGCTGCGCGCGCTGGTCACGTCGCCTGCCTACGATAATAACCTGTTTGCTGCGGGCATTTCGCAACGCGACTGGGACGCACTGCGCACCAACAACCGCTACCCCCTGCAAAATCGTGTTATCCAGAGCGTGTATCCCCCCGGCTCCGTATGGAAGCTGGTGATGGCGACCATGCTGCTTGAAAAAGGCGTAAACCCGCGGGAAAGTGTGTTCTGCCCCGGTCAGGTCAAACTGGGCAACCAGATATTCCGCTGCTGGAAGCGCGGCGGGCATGGCTCTGAAGATCTGGTACACGCGCTCATCGACTCGTGCGACGTCTACTTCTACCAGATGGGCGACCGCATGGGCATTGACAAGATCGAGGAATTCGCCAAGGCTTGCGGTTTCGGTCGGCCCACCGGCATTGATCTGCCTCATGAAAAATCGGGCCTTGTTCCCTCGCGGGACTGGAAAAGGCGGCGCTTTGGACGCCCCTGGACGCGCGGTGAAACATACAACGTATCCATTGGGCAGGGCTATACCCTGGTTACCCCAGTGCAGGTGGCGGTGTTTGTTGCAGCCCTGCTCAACGGCGGCGACCTGCTCAAGCCCCAGCTTGTGGAGGATGCCACCCGCGAAGTTAAGGGCCGCGTGCCAGCCAAGCCCGAAACGCTCAAATTTGTGGTTGAGGCCATGCGCCGCACAGCCAACGGCGGCACAGCCAAGGTTGTGGGCCGCAAAGATGCGGACATAGGCGGCAAAACAGGCACGGCGCAGGTGGTCAAGCTCAAGATGGCTGCTGGCGACCGCCGCCTGAAGACCTCGGAAATGGAATACGCCCAGCGCGATCACGCCTGGATTGCCACATGGGGCGTTAAAGACGGCAAATCCTATGTGGTTATTGTCATGGTGGAACACGGCGGCGGCGGTTCGAGCGTAGCTGGCCCTGTGGCCCGAAAGATTTACGATTATCTTTTTGGTCCAGACCCCAACGCGCCCATGATCTCATTGCCGGTAGCGGCCCCTGCCACCAACCACGCGGAGTAGGTCATATGCCGTGCAAGGCAATGCCCGACGCCCTTGCTGCGCTGACGCTAGCGCAACCAGTTGCAACAACAGCACAAACTATCACTCGCCACAGCCCCGCCTTAGACGGCTGCGGCCTTTTACACCAACCTGCAACCACGCATTTTTGGCAAGCGGATAAGCAGCATGGATAATCGCCTCTTCAGCTACATCAACTGGGGCCTTCTGGCCTGTATGCTGCTGCTCTATCTTGTGGGCGTGGGCAATCTGTATTCTGCCAGCGGCACGCGGGTAGAATCGGGCCTGGCATTCAATTCCTTCTATCAGCGCCAATTGATCTGGGGCTTGTGCGGCCTTGTCTGCATGCTGCTGGCTATGGTTTTTGACTACCGCCAGTTGCGCAACCTGGCCTGGCCTTTTTTTATCATAACCATTGTTCTTCTGCTGCTGGTTCCCATTGCGGGTAAGACTGTATACGGTGCC
>QKDT01000202.1 GCA_003251995.1 Desulfovibrio desulfuricans | reverse complement strand
TGTTATGGTGTTTTTTGCCATAGTGGCTCTGTGGCTTTTATCGGGTATCTATATTGTTAATCCCGACGAGCAGGGTATTGTGCTGCGCTTCGGCAAATATGATCGAACTGAAGGGCCTGGCCCGCACTATGCGTGGCCTGTGCCTATTGAATCTGTATACAAACCTCAGGTGACGCAGGTTTTGCGCAGCGAGGTTGGCTTCCGGTCTGTGGGGCAGAGCGCCACGTTCCAGCAGGGGCAGTTGCGCACTATTCCTGAAGAAGCCTCCATGCTCACGGGCGATGAAAACATCGTCAATGTGCAGTTCAGCGTGCAGTACAAGATCAGCGACCCGGTTGAATTTTTGTTTAATGTGACTGCGCCCGCCGCACTGGTACGCAATGCTGCCGAGGCGGCTATGCGCGAGGTGATCGGCAACAGCCAGATCGACTCTGCCATTACCGATGGCAAGCTGAAGATTCAGAGCGAAGCCACCCAACTGTTGCAGACGGTGCTTGATCGCTACGGCGCGGGCATTCAGGTGCTGGCAGTGCAGTTGCAGGATGTACACCCCCCGCATGAGGTCATTGACGCGTTCAAGGACGTGGCAAGCGCCCGCGAGGACAAGAGCCGCATCATCAACGAGGCCGAAGCCTACCGTAACGAGCTGCTGCCCAAGGCCAGAGGCCAGGCTGCGGCTATGGGCAACGAGGCCGAAGCCTACAGCGCCACGCGCGTTCGCACGGCAGAGGGCGACGCCTCGCGCTTTGATGCCCTGCGCATCGAACATGACAAGGCCCCCAAGGTGACGGAACAGCGCCTCTATTACGAAACCATAGAAGACATCCTTTCCAACGCGGGCGAAAAGGTGCTTATGGACAACCCGGCTGCTGGTCGCGCGTTGCCCTATCTCACCCTGCCTGGTCTCGGCGCTCCTGCCTCGCCCAAGACGCTGGAGAAGAAATAATGAATAAAAATCCTCTGGTGCTGGTTCTTATTGGTCTGGTCTTGCTTATCGTCGTTACTCAAGGATTCTTTACCGTTCATCAGACCCAAAAAGCTCTTGTTTTGCAGTTGGGCGAACCGCTCTCTCGCGTGTATGGGCCTGGTCTGCATTTTAAAATACCCTTCATCCAGAACGTGGTCTATTTTGATGCCCGCGTGCTGGATTACGAAGCGCGCTCGCGAGAGGCCTTTACCGTAGATAAAAAGGCCATTGTTCTTGATAACTACGCGCGCTGGAAGATTATTGATCCCCTGCAGTTTTACCGCACCATGCGCTCCATCCCCGGAGCGCAGGCGCGCCTTGACGACGTTGTCTATTCACAACTGCGGGCGCTTGTGGGCGCGTACACCCTTACAGAGGTAGTGTCCTCGCACAGGGCGGCTATCATGAAGGAAGTGACCAACAAGGTTTCCGACCTCATGCATGGCTATGGAGTTGAGGTGCTGGATGTACGCATCAAGCGTACAGACCTTCCACCTGAAAATCAGCGTGCGATCTTTGGTCGCATGCGGGCCGAACGTGAACGGCAGGCAAAGCAGTACCGTTCGGAAGGTGAAGAGGAATCGACGCGCATACGTTCTGATGCCGACCGCCAGCGTGCGGTGATTTTGGCAGGAGCGGCGCGCGCCGCGCAGATAGAGCGCGGGCAGGGCGATGCCAAGGCTGCGGCAATTTATGCACAGGCCTACAACAAGGCCCCCCAGTTCTATACGTACAAGCGCTGGCTTGACGCCATGCGCAAATCGCTCAAAGAGAACAGCAAGATGGTGCTTTCTAACGAAACACCTTTGCTTAATCAGCAACATTGATGCGTGGGGTTCCACGCCAGGAGTCGAAGATTTATGCCCGGTTTTGCAGAAATATATGAGCGCATCAAGTTGGCCACCAACAGCCGCACACAGGTTGAACTGGCTGAGGTTCTGGACATCCGGCAGTCCAGCATTTCTGATGCGAAGCGGCGCAATTCCGTGCCCGGTGACTGGTTCATGAAGCTTTTTGAAAAGTTTGGACTAAACCCTGACTGGCTTAAGCAGGGTGTGGGCCCCATGTACTTACGTACCGAGCAGGGCTACGTGCCCGAAGACGCCCCGGCAGCGCTTGCAGAAACCGCTGCCCATTACGGCGACGCCATGGCCCGTGGCGGCATCCATTCCGTTTACGACGCCAAGTGCGTGTATAGTGATGATGCCCCCCGTCCTACTTTGGCCCTGGCGGGAAAGATATCGCTGCCACTTTCTCTTACCCGGGATGGCTTACAGGTTTTGCGCGTCCGTGGTGCCAACATGGCGCCCCTCATCGCGGAAGGCGCACATGTGGGTGTGGATACCATGGATACCGACGTGGTTTCCGGGCGTATCTACGCAATCTTTGCTCCCAACGAAGGCGTTGTACTACGCAGGGTCTTTTTGAACAGCACGCAGGATGGCTATGTGCTGCGCTCAGAGGCCTCCAGCTTTCCTGAAACCCAACTTGCAGCCGGGCAGCTTGCCAAACGCATGCTTGGTCGCGTTTCTTGGGTGCTGCAGGAAGTGTAGAAAATGATACTGCAACCGGCTGTTATCGTTCATTCGTTTTGCCGAAGAGCCTGGTCGGTCTGTAGTCTGGCGAGCTGTCTGCTGCTGTGCGCCTGTAGTGGCGCACAGACAGCGGCCTCGCGCGGGGGGGAGGGCATCACGTCGTATGACTTGCCGTCTTCCACGGCCCCAAGCCAGCCCTCGTACGCCGCACCCGGCTATTCTGGGGGTGGCTATGCTGGCAGCACTGCCGCACCTGGCTATGCCCAGCCGCAACCAAGCTATGCACCGTCTGCGCCAGCCTACGCCCCGGCGGTTACGCCAGCGTATCCCGTGCAAACACAGCCCTCGGCAAGTGATGCCGCCATGGCACCAGCCTGGAAGCCCCTGGCTGACAGGCTCGCAGCCGACGGTTTATCCGGCCCAAGGGTCGATGCCCTGCTGGCTACGCTTAGTGCAACGCCTACGCAGTCGCCCATGGGCAGAAAAATGCGCGTGTTGTATAACCGCAAGTTTTTTCCCAAGCCTCCCTCCACGGCTCCTGCCGCCCTTTATTACAAAGGCGTGCTGACCGAAGCCAACGTGCAGTTGTGCCGCCAGTTTGTGGCGCAGAACAAAAGCGCGTTCGATCATGCCGAAGCC
The DNA here is from genome assembly GCA_003251995.1 of Desulfovibrio desulfuricans. Taxonomy (GTDB): domain Bacteria; phylum Desulfobacterota; class Desulfovibrionia; order Desulfovibrionales; family Desulfovibrionaceae; genus Desulfovibrio; species Desulfovibrio desulfuricans_B. Next base: position 1,154 of record QKDT01000202.1, on the reverse strand, counting down.
CGCTATGGTGTGCCGTCCTCCATCGCAGTATCGTTGCTGTTTGTGGAAACACGCCTTGGCAAAGTGCTGGCAGATGTGCCTGAAAATGCCTTTTATACCCTTGCCAGTATGGCGGTAACGCGCCAGCCCTCGGATATTCCTGACTGGCTGCCGCGCATGCCTGGGTATCAGGAGCATCTGGACTGGTTTGCCGAAATCATGCCCAAGAGGGCTGACTGGGCCTATAAGGAAGTTAAGGCGCTGGTGGAGCACATGCTGCGCGATAATATTGATCCGCATCATTTGCCCAGCTCCATTTATGGGGCTGTGGGCCTTTGCCAGTTCATGCCATCCAATATCGCCACTTACGGCGCGGATGGTGACGGCGATGGCAAGGTTGACCTGTTTACCATACCCGATGCCGTGGCAAGCCTTTCAAACTATCTGGCAAAGCATGGCTGGAGGGCGGGGCAGCCGCGCGCAAAGCAGCATAAGTTGCTGATGGCCTATAACCATGCGGCAATCTACGCCAACACCATTCTGGCCCTGTCAGATATGATTAATGGCGCGCCTTCTCCCGTGGTGGCGACAAAACCGGCTGCCGCCAAGGCGTCCAAACCTGCCCCTGCCAAAGCAGCCAAACCTGCGGCTAAATCTGCTGCCAAATCCGGCAAGCCGGTAAAGCACGCGAAATAACTTTTTTGTCTGATTTTTGCGCCATCCCGCTGTCCTCTGGTCGGCGGGATGGCTTTGTTTTACCCTACGGCTTTGCGCAGATGCTCTTCCAGCGGCAGCGGTGGTGCGGCAACTGGGACGGTGATAATCTCAGTCTGCACTATCAGCAGCCCCACCAATATATGATAAACAGGCCTGGTGATCGGGCATCATGCCTTAGCCCTGACAGCGGCAATACCTTTGCCGCGGCATCCACAAACGTTTGAGGCCCGTAATGATAATGGGGCAGCAGCCATATGCGGCTGTTTTGATAGGCAAACAGCCGTAGAGCCTGCAACGGTGTATGAAAGCGCTGACCCGCAAAGCACAATGGACAAGCGCGTAGACTTTGTACCTTGCAGGGCAATCTTGCCATCGCCGTATTGCAGTGGCATACTTACAAAATGAACACTACCTGCGGCACGCAGCCTCCACTAAAAGTAAGCAATCGGCCCCTTGCC
>QKDT01000138.1 GCA_003251995.1 Desulfovibrio desulfuricans | reverse complement strand
ATTTATCCCAATGAATACAAAGACTTTATGGAAATGATGGAACGCCAGGGCATTGACCTGCCCAAGGGTATTTGCCAGGGCCTTACCGATGCCCAGTACGATGCCCTCTACGGCGCCAGCATTGTCCACGAAAAGCCGCTTTCCAATCGCCTTGGGCCGGATTTCAAAAAAATCCTCACCAAGGAGAACGTTATCGAGCGCTTCAAGCGCATGTAATAGCGCCCGGCGCACACCGCGCCGCCGTTTGCAGTGATAAACGTATATTGTGCGCCGTCGGGCCTTCCGGCGGCGCATTTGCCACAAGGAGTCCTCATGGACCTTAAAGTAAATTTCAGCGGTCGCGCCATCCGCTACACTGAAGAAGAAATCGCCGTGGTGGTCGAGGCCATGCGCAATGCCGATCCGCTCACCCAGGGCGTTCACATGCGCGATTTTGAAAGCAAGTTTGCCGCCTATCAGGGCGTGGCCCAGGGCAGTTGCTTTGTGACCATGAACGGCGTTTCGGCTCTGGAGCTCTCGGCCCAGTTGTGCCGCTTCAAGCCTGGTGACGAAGTAATCATGCCCTCGCATACGTTTACGGCCTCTGCGTACCCCTACATCAAAAAGGGCGCTACAATGGCCTGGGCTGACGTAGACCTGCTGAGCAGGGTTGTGACAGCCGAAAGTATTGAAAAAGCCATCACGCCCCGCACCAAGGCTGTTGTTGTGGTGCATCTGTATGGCTACGTGGCGGACATGGTCGGTATTGCCGCCCTGTGCAAGGACCGTGGGCTTATCCTCATTGAAGACGCGGCCCAGTCCATCGGCTCGGAGCTGAACGGTAAAAAGGCTGGCAGTTTTGGCGATATGGCTGTGTTTTCCTTCCATTCGCACAAAAACCTCACCACGCTGGGCGAAGGCGGCATGCTTTACGTGCGCGACCCCAAGTTGGGGGCGCTGGTGCCTACCCTGCGCCACAACGGGCACTGTGGCTATGATTTTGAGCGCCCCGATTACTGGAAGCCCGCCATGGGCAATGTTGATCTGCCCATGTTGGACGGCGAGACCCTTCAGCCCAACAACTACTGCCTGGGCGAAGTGGAATGCGCGCTTGGCGCAAAGCTGCTGGAGCGTATCGACAGCATCAATGACGAAAAACGCGCCCGCGCCCTGCAGTTCATTGACGGGCTGGCGGATTTTCCCGAGCTGGAATTCCACCGCGAAGATTCGCGCCGTCACAATTACCACCTGCTGGCAGCGCGTATGACCACGGGCGTTGAGGCGCGCGACAGTTTTATGCGCGCCATGTTCAACGACAAGGGCGTTAAATGCGTGGTGCAGTATATTCCGCTTGACCGCTACGACTATTACCGTCGTCTTGGCATGGGCAAGGCCAACTGCCCCAATGCCGATACCTTCTTTGACACCATGATTTCCTTCCCCTTCCAGCACTGGATGAGCGAAGAGGAGTTCCAGTATATGCTGGCCTCCACCCGCGAGGTTCTGGCTAGCCTGCGTTGATTATGCCTGTCTGCCCCGGCGGCTCCCGAGTAAGGGAACCAGCCGGGGCTGTTGGCGCGCCCTGTTCTGTTTCTTTCCGCACAGCAGAGAACACATGAAAGAACGCTGTATCGTCATACCTGCCATCAAGAAAAATGCCGTCATTCCCGATCAGCTCGTTAAAAAGCTGGCTGGGGTCACGCTTGTGGAACGGGCTGTTAACACCGCGCGCGGCGTGGTGTCAGGCGAAGATATCGTGGTGCTGACCGACAGCCAGGAGATAGCGCTTATCTGCGAACGCGCGGGCGTGCGCCATCACTGGAATAGTGACCTGCGGTTCACCAGCCTGGATATCGTTACCGAGATGCGCGGGCTGCTCAAGGATCTGGCGCAGGAATACGAGCACTGCATGATTTTACGCGCCTCGTGCCCGTTGTTGACCTGGGTGGATGTGGAAGACGCCTGGAAGCGCTTTCGCGAGGCGCAGGCCGACAGCCTGGTGACAGTCAAAAGCATGCGCCAGCGCATCTGGAATGTGCAGGGCGAGGGGTTGGAAAGCCTGCTGGATGAGGACGCCGGGCACGACAGCGAAAAAACGCTGGTTGTGGAAAGCCGCGCGCTTATCATTTTGCGTCTGGCCCTGCTGGACAAGGCCAACGGCGGCACCTTGGGGCGCGGCAAGATTGTGCCGTATTTTCTCAACGACAGGGCCATTGAAATCCAGGGATATCAGGACTGGTGGATTTGCGAGCACCTCTTGCAACGGCGGCATGTGGTCTTTGTGGTGGCAGGCTGGCCCGCCATCGGCATGGGCCATGTTTTCCGCGCGCTCATGCTGGCCCACGAAATAACCAATCACAAAATCAGCTTTGTTTGTACGCGCGAAAGTGAGCTGGCGGTGGAAAGCATTGCCCGCAAAGACTACAAGATCGTGCGCCAGGGCAGCGAGGAGCTTGCCGACACCGTGCTGCGTATGCGGCCCGATCTGGTGGTCAACGACATCCTGAACACCTCCTCGGCCTACATGGCCCGGCTTACCACGGCTGGCGTGCGCTGCGTCAACTTTGAGGATGAAGGCCCCGGTGCAGACTGGGCGCGGCTGGTGGTCAACGCCCTGTACGAAGACAGGGACAGCAACGAACGCTTGCGCTACGGGCCGGATTATTTTTGTCTGCGGGATGAATTTTTGGGTGCGGCACGCAATCCCTTTCGGCCCGAAATCAGGACGGTGCTCATCACCTTTGGCGGAACGGATCTCAACAACTGCTCGCGCCGGGTGCTGGATATCATCGAACCCATCTGTCGGGCCTATGGCATTGCCATTCGCCTTGTGGCGGGGCCGGGTTATGCCCACAAGGACGCCATGGAAGCCCACCTTGCAAGGCTGGATAACCCGCTGGTAAAATTTACGTGGGCCACCAACGTCATGAGCCGCATGATGGAAGGGGCAGACCTTGCCATCTGTTCCGCAGGCCGCACTGTGTATGAGCTGGCCCACATGCGCATACCCTCCATGGTGCTGGCCCACCATGAGCGTGAAGCACGCCACACCTTTGCCCGGCCCCGTAACGGCTTTGCCTTTGTGGGCATTATGGACAGGGTCAGCGATGCCAAGATACGCAATGTTTTTCTGGCAATGCTCAAGGATCCCCGGCGCAGACGTTTTTGGGATCGCCAGAACGCCCTGGATTTTACGACCAACAAGGGCCGCGTTGTGGCCCTGATGCAGGATATTCTGCAAGAAGGCGCGGCAAGTCAAAAAGCGGCGGAATCCGCCGCCAGTGCAGAGCCGCAGCACGCGTAACATGCTCCACAAAGGAACACCCATGCGCACTACCGGCAAGGTTATCGCCATTATTCAGGCCCGCCTCGGTTCCACGCGGCTCCCCATGAAATCGCTGCTCTGTCTGCGCGACGTGCCCGTTATCGATTGGGTAACGCGGCGGCTTGCGCAGGCTGCAAAGCTTGATGGTATCATGGTTGCCGTGCCGGACACGCCTCTGGATCGGGTACTTATGGAGCATCTGCAACGGCGTGGGGTTCCCTGCGTTGCGGGTTCGGAAGACGATGTGCTGGCCCGGTTTTGTCTTGCGGCCCGCGCTGCGGATGCCGGGCGCGTGGTGCGCGTGTGCGCCGATAATCCGCTCATCTGGGGCGGGGCCATTGACCGGCTGGTGGATTTTTATGATCAGGGCGACTGGGACTATGCCTACAACCACATCCCGCGCAACAACCTTTGGCCTGACGGCCTGGGAGCGGAGATTCTCTCGCGCGAGTTGCTGGAAGAGCTGGACGCCAAGGCAAAACAGACCTCGCAACGTGAGCATTGCCTCAATTATATCTGGGACAACGCCGCCAGCTTTAAAATAGGCACCTTTGACCCGCAAGAAGACTGGTTGCGCCGACCCGACCTCAAGCTGGATATGGACAGGTCCGACGATTTTTGCCGCCTGGCGCTCAAGCCCATTCATCCAGACATGGATGCCAGGGACATTGTGCGCGTGTTTGGCTAGGGGCCATTTCTCAAGAATTCTTTTGGTCGATCACTGCGTCATCCAGCATTTTTTACTCCAGTCATGGGCAGAAAGCGTCCACCGCTGTCGTAAAAAACACTGTTTTCCTTGTTCTCGGCGCAAAATCTTTTATTGAGAAACAGACTCTGGTTTGGTTCGGGGATGCATGCTTCGGCCCCCAAGGTGTTTTTTGGCCCATAACTGGGACAGAGAGACACCTTGGGGGCTTTTGCGTGGATTATTATAGGTAGGGTGAAAAGATCCAGCAGGCGGCGTTGCGCAGCCGTATGGGTATGGAGAGGGT
>QKDT01000274.1 GCA_003251995.1 Desulfovibrio desulfuricans | reverse complement strand
GCTGGATTTGATCCTTTTCCCGCCCTTCAAGCACCAGGCACCCGTCAGGTCTACGCCGCGCAAGGTCCCCAGTGCGAAAAAATCCATCGGTGGTAGACGATTCCGCATCGCCATCAGGCCGTTTATAGTAGGCATGGATGGTGTATGGCCCGCGAATCTGCAACCCACCTACTGTGTTGTCCGGCACCTCCTTGCCTGCGGCGTCAACGATACGAAACTCGTCCGCCGGGCACACGGGTTTCCCCTGTGTGCTGCAAACCGTTTCTTCATCCATATCCATGCGGGTCATGCTCACCAGGCCTTCAGACATGCCGAAAACATTCTGAAAGCGGCAGCCGAATACTCTTATGGTGCGCCTCGCAAGTTCTTCACTCACGCGCGCACCACCAACCTGGATGCTCTGTAAACTGGGAAAATCCCCCTCACGATCCAGCAACTCCACCATATCGCACCAGAGAATCGCCGCAGGCGGCACAAGGGCGGTACTGGTGACGGAATGCTTGCCTATCAGGTCAAAGCAGGTGTCTGGATCGGGATTTTCGGCTATGACCAAGGTTCCGCCGCATAAAAGGGTTCCAAGCAGACCGGGTGCTGCCAGCGGAAAGTTGTGCGCCATAGGCAGCGTGACCAGATAGACGGTTGAGGCGTCAAACCCATTGGCGGCGGCGTTGTAACGGGCGGAACAGAGGTATTCACAATGAACGCGCGCAATCAGCTTTGGGGTGCTTGTGGTACCGCCCGAAAGCAGAAAACAGAGCAGTGAATCGGGCATGGCAGGGTCTTGCGGCAGAGCAAAGCCAGTGCCAAACAAGGAATGAAAAGGAACAAACTCCTCTGCATTGCCGCGCACAATTACGTGATCAAGGCCGAGGTGCTGCTGTTGCAGTGCGCGAGCCAACTTGCGGTAGTCAAAGCCTGACGCCTCGTCGGCGCAGATATAGGCTTTAGCGCCAGCCGCCTCCACAAATGCGGAAATCTCTGTCATTCGATGCGCGGGCAAGGCCATAACCGGGGCAACCCCAAGGCGGACAAGGGCAAAAAAGGCAACTACAAATTCCCAGCAGTTTGGCAACTGCAAAACTACTGTTTGCCCCGCCGTGAGCCCAAGCGCGGCAAACCCGGCGGCGGCCTGAGCCACCTTTTGCTCCAACTCAGCATAGGTAAGGCAAAACTCGCCATCAATAACAGCAAGATGCCCTGTGTGCTTACGCGCCAGATCACCCAGAAAGGTGTTGAGTGTTTCTTCACGCCAGTACCCTTCCGCTCTGTAGCGCTCTATCTCCTTTATCGGCCATCCAAGATCATGCGCGTTAAACATATCCACCTCATCTCGCTTGCCGGAAGCAGTTGTGTTGCGGCAACAAGCGTGCTGCCGCAAATATTCATCTTGTCAGCCGCCTTTGTTAAGGGGCCGTTCGCGCGCTTAAGACACAGACGCGCGGGTTTCTTTTTTTGCAGAGGAGGACACATAAAATCTGGCGAAGATTCCCCCTAGCGCCGAGCAGGCTAACGCTGCGCAAATAGTTGCACTGTAGCCCAGGCGACCAGCCATGACCATGCCCGTGCCCCCCATGCCCATTGCAAAAAACTGATATATGCTGAACTGCACTGTGTAGTCCGTTGCCGGACTTTCTTTGGATGCATGATCCATCATCAGCGTGCTAAGCATGGTGACTGACGGCACATAGCCCAGAAAATGAGCCATGACCGCAGCCACGACCATACTTGTGCTCACGTTTCCCATGGACATAAAAAGCACCGCTGCAATACTGAGCAGTTGCATCCCCAAGCAATAATTCATGGTGAAACTCCGTCCGTGGTGAGAAATCATCCATCCTGCGAACAGGCTGGAAGCGATGCCCATAACTGGACCGAGCACGTCCACATAAAACCCGATGCGTTCAAGCGACCAGTGATTATCCACCAGAATTGGCGTCAACAAACTGTAGGCAACGGTAATTCCCATGGGAAAAAGCAACAGCATCAGAAGCCAGGATGTCATGCCCGGCTGACGCCAAAACCCCACAAGCCTTGCAGCTGCCTGCAAACCACTTTGCCTTTGAATTTGCAATTCATCTTCAACAAAGAAAAACAGTTGTACCAATGACACGGCAGTACCCAGAGCCAGAATCAAGACAGACTGACGCCAGCCAAGGCTGGGGTATGCCATCAACACAAAGCCTGCGCCTATCATAAAGCCGAGCATGCCCCCGGCAGTCTGAATGCCATTGCCTATGCCCCGCTCTTCTTTGGAAAGGATGGAGCACACAAGGCCATCTGTTGCGATATCCTGGGTTGCTCCGCACAGGGCCATGACGATGCACAGCAGATAAACAGAGCCAAAGTCTGTTTGCACATCCAGGCTTGCGATAGCACAAAGCACCACAACCAGGAGCGACTGCATCAAGATCAGCCAACCACGAAAATGTCCGATTCGTGGTGTGAAGCGAATTTTATCCACCAAGGGAGCCCACAAAAATTTGCAGGCTCCAATCATGCCAAGAGCATAAACGGAACTTATCTGCTCAAGAGGCGCCCCCTGCTTGCGCAAGATGGCAACAAGCGCAACAGAAAAAAAACTTAGCCCGAGGTATTGCGTAGTGTAGAGGCTGGCTATCAGACTCCATACAGAAAGAGGCTTTCGTGATAACATTGCAAACATACGCATCCTTGAAATTTACACCTGTTGCCTTCAGGTGATGCCTATAAGCTGAAGAATGTATCCAAATTCTGCTGTGTGCCCAGGCTGGAAAGGCCTAATCCAGCGTACGGCGGTAGCAGCGGATGGACAGCGTGCAGACAACTGCCAGAATCAGCACTAACGCGCCAAAATCCACCCAGATATCAGCAAGGGTGTTACCCTTAAGAAGAATCCCGCGCACAATCCGCAAAAAATGCGTTACCGGCAATATTTCACCAAGCCATTGCGCCCAGTCTGGCATACCCCGATACGGAAACATAAACCCAGACAATATGATGGACGGCAGCAAAAAACCCGAAGAAGCCTGATTGGCCTGCATCTGGTTTTTGGCAATGGATGAAAAAATGAATCCAAGCGCAAGATTGGCGCAGATAAAAACCACGCACACCAGAAACAGCAAAGCCATGGAACCCATCATTGGCACATGGAAAAGAACCTTTGCAGCGGTAAGAATAACCAGTATCTGACCGAATCCTATAAGAATGTAGGGCGAAATCTTGCCAAGCATCATCTCTAGGGGCCGAATGGGGGCCACCAGCAGACTTTCCAGGGTTCCACGTTCCCGTTCACGGGTCATGGCTATGGAGGTCATCATGATCATGGTTGATGAAAGCACCACGCCAAGGATACCGGGAACCACGCTGAACGCCGATTCGTTTTCTTCGTTATACTTGCGGTGTACCAGCAATGAGTACGGCGGACTCCCCTGCTTCAATTCGGAAAGTGGCCCGGTGAGGTCTGCATTTATGGCTTTTGCCGCAAGCCCGGACAAGGCAGCTATGGCGGCAGAAGTGGCGGAAGGATCGGTTGCGTCAGCCTCAACCAGCACTTCCGGGCGCTCACCTCTGGCAACCTTGCGCGAAAAATCTACCGGGATGTTAATGACAAACTGGGTAGAACCGTCAGCCAGCGCCCGTTGCGACTCCGCTTCCGTTGCATTGCGGTTGGTGATCAAAAAATAACCCGATACTTCCAGGGAACTTACAAATGAACGGCTCATGACCGACTGATCAGCATCAACCACAAGGGTGGGCAGATGCTTGGGGTCGGCATTGATCGCATAGCCAAACAGAAGAATTTCCATCAGTGGCACGCTGAGCAACATGGAAAATGTTGCCCGATCGCGCTTCATTTGGATCAGTTCCTTAATCAGCAAAGCCACAAAACGCCTTAGGGAAAATCCACTGAACATCAGGCCAGCCCCATCTTCATATCTTTCAGGGCACGGTTCATGAGCAGAATAAACAGATCCTCAAGCGATGCTTCGGCGTCTGACCACATCAGCGCCGGGTCGTGCCGCCAGGGCTGGATCGCCTCTTCAAGCAGGGCTGCATCTGCGCCACCCACGTGCAGGTCATTGCCAAAAGGTATAACCACATCTACATTGCTTTGGCTTTCAAGCCGTTGCGCTATGCGGGTTAGAATTGCCGGCGCCAGGTCTGGTTTCAGACAAGCCGAATACATTTTCATGGGAAAGCGGTTGATCAGCTCGCGGCTTGTGCCGCAGGCCAGCAGCTTTCCGTAGGCAATGTAGGCAATACTGTGGCAGCGTTCCGCCTCATCCATATAGTGCGTTGACACAAGCACGGTAATGCCCTCT
>QKDT01000310.1 GCA_003251995.1 Desulfovibrio desulfuricans | reverse complement strand
AGCAGGCCGGGAGCCAGGGCGGTACGCAGGGCGTCCTGCTCCGCCGAAAGCGGGTTCATGATCGAGATGCGGCCTTCGCGCGGCATGGAAAGGTGATCCATGTCTTTATGGCCCACAAAGCTGTAGTTCACGGCTTCGTTGAGGCCAAGGCCTGCACCCCAATGCTTGAGACGCGACCAGAAACCGTAGCGCGATTCCGGCTCGCCAGCGCGGTCGAGGTTGCGGGCAATGGGAGGCAGCACGGGGGCGATGGTATCAAGCCCATGCACGCGGCCCACTTCTTCGATCAGGTCGGCCTCGCGGGTGAGGTCGGGCCGCCACGAGGGTTGGCTGACGCGCCACACGGGGCTGCTCTCGCCCTTGTCCACGTTGCAGCCCATACCGGTGAGTACCTTTTCGTCAAACTCTGCGGTCAGGTGAACGCCCAGCAGCGAGTCGGCCCGCTCGGGACGAAAATCAATGCTCGCCGCCTTGAAGGGGCAGGGCTCATTGATGGAAAGGCCGCGCTGCACACGCCCGCCGCTGATGGCAGCCATCATGGCGCAGGCGCGGTCAAGCGCCCACACGGTGCGCTGCTGGTCAATGCCGCGCTCAAAACGGTAAGAGGCCTCAGACGAAAGGCCCAGGCGGCGCGACGTTTTGCGGATGGTGGCGGGCTTGAAGACCGCGCTTTCCAGAAACACGTTGGTGCTGGCATCGGAAATTTCGCTGTTCAGACCGCCCATGACGCCAGCCAGGGCCACGGCGCGCGCACCATCGCGGATGCACAGGTCGGCAGCCGTAAGCTGGCGTTCCTGCCCGTCCAGAGTAGTGAACGTGTCGCCTTCCTGCGCACGGCGTACCACAATGCGCCCGCCTTCGAGCTTGTCCATATCAAAGGAGTGCAAGGGCTGACCGCATTCAAAAAGAATGTAGTTGGTCACATCCACGATATTGGAGATGGGCCGCACACCCACAGCGTGCAGGCGATGACGCAGACGCATGGGCGAAGGCCCGATTTTTACGCCCGTGATGACGCGACCAGAATACAGCCAGCAGTGCTCGGGGTCATCAATATCAATGGGCACCAGCACTTCCGCCCCGGATTCCAGCTCAAGCGGCAGTTCGGGGATGGAGAGTGGCAGATTGCAGGCCAGGGCGGTTTCGCGAGCCAGGCCAAGAACAGAGAGGCAGTCGGCGCGGTTGGGCGTGATGGAAATATCCAGCACTTCGCGGTCCAGCTCCAGTTGCTCCACAAGGGTTTTGCCCACAGCAAAGCTTTCGGGCAGCACCATGATGCCGGTATGGTCTTCGGTGAGGCCAAGTTCGCGCTCGGAGCAGATCATGCCAAAAGAAGGCGCGCCGCGCAGCTTGGCCTTTTTGATAACCATGCCGTCGGGCATCTTGGTGCCCACAAGCGCCACAGGAACCTTTTGCCCGGCTGCAACGTTGGGCGCGCCGCAAACGATATCGAGCAACTCGCCCTGCCCGGCATCCACCTTGCACACGTGCAGGTGGTCTGATTCGGGGTGGTTGTCGCACGATACCACATGCCCCACCACAATGGAGCTGATGGCGTCGTAAGGCCGTCTGATATCTTCCAGCTCAAGGCCGAGCATGGTCAGGCGGTCGCCCAGCGCCTCAGCCGTTCCTTCATACGGAGTAAATTCACGCAGCCATGAAAGTGAGAGCAGCATAGTTCGTCCTGTTTCCGCGCCTTGGCGTGGTTATTTGAAACTCCAGGCAGGAGTCTGATTTTGCGGATCTGGCAGCGGGCGCTCATAGTGCTTGTTCTTGCCCGCGCCCACGCCGTAGGCCCCAGGTCTGGGGCGCTTGGGAGCGGGCTTTTCTTCCGGCTGCCGGTCTTCGATAGTGTTGCCGTAGGCATCGGTATAACCCATGCCGCCCTCGGCAGTTCGGCTGACGTTTCTGCTGGGCAACGTCTCAATGTGCTTGGGTTCTCCGGGCGGGTCCATGCCCGAATTACGCGCACTGTAGGCAGATGCCGCCGAGGCGTCACCCACCGCCAGCCAGCCTAAGCTGCCAGGCAACAGTGTGGCAGTTGCCAGCAGGGCCAGCAGCACGCAAGCCAGCCGCAGCATGCCACGCATGCATAGCGGATAGATGCGGGCGCTACCGTGGGCTATGAAGCGTATAACACTGGGCATGGCGCCTACCGGGCAAACTGTCCAAGGAAGCGCACATCGTTTTCAAAAAACATACGCAGATCCCCGATACCGTATTTAAGCATGGTCACGCGTTCCACGCCCATGCCAAAGGCAAAGCCGCTTACGTCAGCCGGGTAACCCACGGACTCAAACACTGCGGGGTCAACCATGCCGCAGCCAAGAATTTCAACCCAGCCCGTGGTCTTGCACACGCGGCAGGGCGCGTCGCCGATGTGGCCCTTGCCGCCACACATGCAGCAGGAGATGTCCACTTCTGCCGAAGGCTCGGTAAAGGGAAAGAAGCTGGGGCGGAAGCGCACCTGGGTTTCTGCACCAAAAACTGCGCGCACAAAGGCGGTAAGCGTGCCACGCAAGTGAGCCATGCTGATGCCCTCGCCCACCATAAGACCTTCAATCTGATGAAACATGGGGGTGTGGGTCAGGTCGCTGTCGCGCCGATACACCTTGCCAGGGGCGACCACAGCAAGAGGAGGCTTGCGCGCCAGCATGGTACGGGCCTGCACGGGCGAGGTGTGCGTGCGCATGAGCACCTTTTCGGTGACATACAGGGTATCCTGCATGTCGCGGGCAGGATGCTCGGGCGGCATGTTCAGGGCTTCAAAATTGTAGTAGTCGATTTCCACTTCCGGGCCGGAGGCAATGTCAAAGCCCAGCCCCTGAAAGATCTGGCAGATTTCTTCCATCACCAGGGTGGTGGGGTGCAGGCTGCCGCGCCAAGGGGCGCGACCGGGGATGGATGGGTCAAAGCGGCGCAGGGCCTCAGCCTCGCGCCCGGCTTCAAGAGCAGCCTTGCGGGATTCAAACAGGGCATTGCAGCGTTCTTTCACGCTGTTGGCGGTCTGCCCCACGGCGGGGCGCTCTGCCGGGGCCAGCGAGGGCAACTGGGCCATGATCTGGGCTATACGGCCCTTGCGACCAAGAACATCCACGCGCAAAGCCTCAAGGGCATCCAACGAAGAAGCCTGGCCCAGACCTTTTTCAAGTTCGGGAACCAGGCTTTCCAGTGCAGAAATCAGATCCATAGCGGATATCCCAATGCCGCGCGGCGCGGCTTTTTGTTAAGGGAGGCGCGAAAAAGAAAAAACGGCAACCTGGCATGATCAAGGCCAACAGACCCTGCCCTGCCGAACGCACTGCCGTTTTTGCTGCGCATCCTCACGGCATGAATTCGCCCTGCCCGCCGGCATTACCCGGCGACACAAAAAAATCAAGGCGCGGACGGCGCTTGTGCACCGCCCGCGCCTTATACCATGCAAGGCCCCGCTCCCGCAAGCCGCGCTGCACCCTTTACGGCACAGGCGTCGCTGCCAGGAGGTTACCCTCCGGCGCGGGGAGCGCCACTCTTACTTCAGAGCGGCCTTGGCCAGATCGACGATCTTGGCGAAGTCGTCCTTGTGATACACGGCAAGGTCAGCCAGAACCTTACGGTTCAGTTCAATGCCAGCCTGCTTGAGGCCGTGCATGAAGCGGCTGTAGGAAAGACCGCTCAGACGCGCGCCGGCGTTGATGCGGAGAATCCACAGAGTGCGGAAATCGCGTTTCCTCTGCTTGCGGCCCACATAGGAATACTGCATCGAGCGTTCCACAGCCTCACGCGCGGTGCGGTACAAACGGCTGCGACCGCCACGAAAGCCTTTGGCTGCGCTCAAATATTTTTTATGACGACGATGACTTGCAAGACCTCTCTTCACACGCATTTGCGTTGCCTCCTTCTCCCAACTAGGCGGAGGAATGCCCGTTGGGGAGCGTAAAAAACTCCTGGCTCTCAGATGAGAGATACGGATTGAACGTCAGTCGCGGCTCCGCATGCGCCGCCGATGCCGTAGCATCGCGCTGAATTACCTTTTCCCGTCAGAATTCGCACTCCTGCATCACAGAATCTGTGATTTGCGCAGGATTTTTACTTGCTGGCAAGAAAGCCAAGCGGCGCGCCGAAGCGGAGCATAGCAATCTATGTGACCGAGGCGCGCCCGTGTAGGCTGCCGCAGTCAGCAAGCAAAAAGACAAGCAAATTAGCCGTTGGGCTAGCCGTTGGGCAGCATCCGGCGCACAGCCTTCTCATTGGTCTGATCCACGGTGGTGGACTGACCCAAACGCATTTTGCGGCTGGCGGCCTTCTTGGTCAGAATGTGGCGCAAGTTCTGGCGGCGACGCTTGAACTTGCCGCTGCCAGTCTGCGAAAAACGCTTGGCGGCGGAACGCCGGGTTTTGATCTTGGGCATGGCGTACTCCTTAAAAACATATTCACACGGACGCCGTTTAACGGGCGCACCGAGGGAAGGGCATAATGCCCCAAAGCACCGAACCACGCAAGGGAAAAATCACATTCCCCGCACAGCCGGTCTGCTGCTACTTCTTGGGCACCAGCATCATCTGCAAGGTGCGGCCTTCGGCGCGGGCTTCCTGATCAACCTTGGCGATATCCGCCAGGTCTTGCACAACCCGTTCAAGAATGGCCATACCGCGATCCTTATGCACAATTTCGCGGCCTCTGAAAAACACCGTGATCTTGCAGCGGTCACCCTCTTCAAGAAAACGGCGGATGTGGCGGACTTTGGTTTCATAATCGTGGTCGTCCGTCTTGGGGCGAACCTTGATTTCCTTAATCTGCACCACGGCCTGCCGCTTTTTGGCTTCCTGCTTCTTTTTCTGCTGCTCGTACTTGAACTTACCGTAGTCCATTATGCGACAAACGGGCGGCTCCGAAGTGGAGGCCACTTCCACAAGATCCATGCCGGCTTCTTTGGCCCGGTCAATAGCATCGTTGCGTTGCAGAATTCCAAGCTGCTCGCCATCGGCGGCGATCACGCGCACTTCACGCGCGCGGATCATCTCGTTGCGACGCACGCCGTCCTGCGGCATGTCGCGACGGAATCTCATATTAGGCGAAGCTATAGCGCATCCCTCCTTGTTTGAAAGGCTCTTCGGCGTCCGCCCGGATCAACGCGGCGATTTCCGCAACGGATTTGAGCCCCAGATTGTCCCCACTGCGCAGGCGCACATTGGCGCCGCCCGCCTGCACTTCTTTTTCCCCCACCACCAGAATATACGGAACCTTGGCAAGCTGCGCCTCGCGCACCTTGAAACCAAGTTTTTCGTTGCGCGTATCGACGGTGGCGCGAATGCCCATCGCCTTCAGCTCTTCACACATCTTCAGGGTGGCCTCGTCACCAGCTTCCGTCACCGTAAGCAGGCGGGCCTGTTCAGGCGCAAGCCATGTGGGCAGCGCGCCGGCAAAGTTTTCAACAAGAATGCCGATGAACCGCTCGAGCGAACCCATGATGGCCCGGTGAACCATGACCGGGCGATGCCGTTCACCGTCCTGCCCCACATAGGTGAGGTCAAAACGTTCCGGCAGCGTAAAATCAACCTGAATAGTCGAGCATTGCCATTCGCGACCAATGCAGTCAAGCAGGCGGACGTCAATTTTTGGCCCGTAAAACGCGCCGTCGCCCTCGTTGATCTCGTAGGGCAGCCCGGCCTTTTCAACAGCCTTGGTCAGCGCGTTGGTGGCAAGTTCCCAAGCCTCGTCGGTGCCTATGCTGCTTTCGGGACGGGTGGAAACGGCAACCTTGTACTGAAAGCCAAAAAGATTCATGAGGTCGCGGATAAGATGGATGACCTCAAGAATTTCGCCTTCAAGCTGCTCGGGCGCGCACAGAATATGCGCGTCATCCTGCGTAAACTGGCGCACGCGCAAAAGGCCATGCAGCACGCCGCTCTTTTCGTGGCGGTGAACCACACCCAGTTCAAAATAGCGCTGGGGCAGATCGCGGTAACTGTGCAACTCGTTGCCATAAATGAGCATGTGCGAGATGCAGTTCATGGGCTTGACGCCGTAGGCGTCTTCTTCAATCTTGGTAAAATACATGTTTTCGCGGTAGTGGTCGTAGTGGCCCGATTTCTGCCACGTTTCCACGCGCAGCAACTGCGGCCCCTGCACGATTTCGTACCCGCGCTTGAGGTGCTCGCGCCGCCAGAAGTCTTCAAGAATGGTACGCACCATCATGCCTCTGGGCAACCAAAAGACCATGCCTGGGGCGACATCTTCCTTGAAGGTAAAGAGGTTCAGCTCGCGACCCAGCTTGCGGTGGTCGCGGCGCTTGGCTTCTTCAAGCTGCTTCAGGTAGGC
>QKDT01000242.1 GCA_003251995.1 Desulfovibrio desulfuricans | reverse complement strand
AGGTCTGCTCATGACTCGTGTTAAGCGACCGGCCCCCGGGATGGAAGAACCTGCCATGGTTGCCAGGCATCAGGTTGAGGGTGTGCATCTTTCGGAAGAGTTGCCGCCGCACAGCTTCCCCGCTGGTTCTGCCGATATCCCGCTGGCACGCAGCAGCACCCCCTGGCAACTGGAAGAAAACCAGCGCCCGGAAATCTCCGGGCAGGCCGCCCTGCCTGCCGCTCCCGCAGGGCCGGGGCATGATCTGTCGCAGCCCGCAGGCAGCGCATCCGGTCAGGCAAGGGAAGGCTCTGCGCTTTCCCCGGCACAGGCTCCCGCCTCTTGAGGCAATGTTTCTTTTGACATTACCGCGTCAAAGGCGTGTAATTCTGACAGGTCAAGTACTCTTGCCCATATAAATTTTCCACTGTCCTCCCCCCACAGGGAAGTACAAAATGAAAGACCCGGATCGCTTTGATTCGGGTCTTTCTCTTTTGCGCTGTAGCAGTTGCGTCAGCCTATGAGAGCCGCGTTCTAAAGTCCTCGTAGCCAAATTCCCGCAGCATGCGAAAGCGCGTGTCGCCTGCCGTGTTGGCCTCGCAAATTCCGATGGATGGGAGCCGCAGACCGTTGAACGTGGTGGTTTTGACCATGCTGTAAATAGCCATGTCTTCAAAAACCAGCCTTTGCCCACGTTCAAGCGGAGCGTTGAACGAGTATTCCCCCGCCACATCGCCAGCCAGGCATGATTTGCCAGCCAGGCGGCATGTCCAGGCTTGTTCCCCGGCTTCGCCCGCCAGTTCTGCTACGCCTTCGGATTCATAGCGTACGCGCGGACGGTAGGGCATTTCGATCACATCGGGCATGTGGCAGGGAACGCCAATATCCAGAATCGCCACAGGCATGTCGGCCTGTACCACGTCCAAAACCGTGGCCACAAGCCAGCCCGCATCCAGTGCCACGGCTTCGCCGGGTTCAAGGTAAATTTGCGCGTCATACCGGTCGCGCCAAGTGCTCAGGCAGCGGCAAAGCAGATCAAGGTCATAGCCTGGTTTGGTTATGTGGTGTCCACCGCCCATATTGATCCAGCGGCACTGCGGCAGCCATTGCCCAAAATTGCGCTCTACGGCTTCCAGGGTGCGTTCAAGGGCATCAGCCCCCTGTTCGCATAGGGTGTGAAAATGCAGCCCGGAAATACTTTCTAGCGCCGCAGGATCAAAGTCCCGTGGGCGAATGCCCAGGCGGGAGCCGGGCGAGCAGGGATTGTATATGGCGGTTGCGCCTTCTGAATGCTCGGGATTGATCCGCAGGCCGCACTGAATCTGGCGGTCTGGGCAGCGGCTTTTGTTCTGCATGGCGACCGCGGGTGCAAATTCGCGCCACTGCGCTATGGAATTGAAGACAAGGTGGTCCACAAGGGTAAGCAGCTCTGCCATCTCGCGGCGGTTCCAGCCAGCGGCAAAGGCATGCACCTCTCCACCAAAGTCTTCCCGCGCCAGGCGTGCTTCATCGACTGAGCTTGCGCAGGCGCCCCACAGGGGGCCATGCCCCTTGGTGCGCGAAAGCAGCGGAAATGTGGCCCATGCGGCATACCCTTTGAGAGCAAGCAGTATCTTGGCCCCGGTGCGCTCCTGAACTGTGTTCAGAATGGCGGCATTGGTCAGAAGCTGCGCCTCATCCAAAACGAAACAAGGGGAGGGAATGCGGGCAGGATCAAAGAGAAGATTCTGGCAGTGCATGGATGCTCCTTTGCGCGGAGGTTGTTGCTGTTGTCACCTGTTTGCCGTAGCGCCTAAGACTGCCAGACAAAGCGGTCGCGCCCTTCGCGCTTGGCTGTATAAAGCTGGGCATCTGCAGCGCTGATGAGCGACTCCACGTCACAGGCCTTTTGCTCTGCCATGCCGATAGAAACAGAGATGGCTATGCTGAGCGCACCGATCTGCACAGGTTTTGAACTCACTGACGTGCGGAATTCTTCCAGTTTGCGGGCAAATTCGTTCTTATCCGTATCTGGGGCGACCACGCAGAATTCTTCACCGCCGTATCGACCGCAGATGTACGGAGCGGGAAAAGTATCCTGTAGCATTTTGCCCAGTTGCCGCAGGGCAATATCGCCCGCAAGGTGCCCGTAGCGGTCATTGACCTGCTTGAAGTAGTCAACATCGATCATGGCGGCGGCAAGGGGGCGGTATGCTTTTCTTGCCTCAGCCAGGGCCTCTTGCGCCACAGCAAAAAACTGGCGGCGTACCAGCAGATTGGTCAGGGCGTCGCGTTCCGCCAGGGCGCGGTTGTTGCGGATAAGGTCCTGAATGTCAAGATTCATGGAGATGCGGCACAAAAGTTCCTCAAAAGATGAGGTCTTGAACACGTAGTCGTTGGCTCCAGAGCGCAAAAACTGCGCGCCCGCATCTGTACCCACAGAAATAACGATGATGGAAAGCTCGTCCATAGTGTGGGTTTTGCGAATGGCAGCGGTGAGCTGGATGCCGTCCATGCCGGGCATGTAGTGGTCTGCCAGCACCACGCGTATGCCAGGATGCTCCTTGAGTATCTTTAGTGCGTCCAGGCCGTTGCTTGCTGTGTAGGCCGTAATGCGCTGCCGCCGCAACAGCTCGGATACCTGCATGCACCAAAGATTGGAGTCGTCCACAATCAGGGCTTCAACGCCGCTGTTGGCGCGTAAACGGCGCACAACACGCATCAGGTACATCATGTCGTCAGGGGTGCGTTTGACAATATAGTCAGTAACACCCTGTAGCATCAGCCTTTTATAGATATCTTCGTCAAAGTGGGCGCTGACAACCACAACGGGAATATTTTTGGCAAGAATGGCAGGAACAATCTCCCCATTGGGGGCATCCGGCAGGTTGAGGTCGCACAAGGCGAGAAAATACCGGGAAGGTTCGTCTTCAATGAATTGCAGGGCTTGCTGACGGTTTTCTGCGCAATCAAAGGAAAGCCCCAGTTGTTCCTTGAGATTATGCGCCATAAAGCGCGCAGTTGTCCGGCTGTCTTCAACGATGAGAACTTTCTGCATGTCGGCTTCCGCTTGGGGAGGGGTTGGTTGCGCGCTAAACAAATTGCGCCGCGCAAAAGTGCAGATTCTGCGCGGCGGTTGCAAGTGAAGATGGTATTGATTTTTGCTTTTGCAGTCAAAAGGGATCAGCGCTGCCGGGTATTGTGTTTTTAAAAAAACAGCACAGACGTGGATTGGGTCAAAACAGTATGATTGAACCGTCTACGCAGTAGCCTGCCGCAGTTTTGCCCAAAAACGCAGACAGGCCGCTGCGTATTGCCTAAAACGTGAAAGCCAGCCCCACAACAGGGCCGTGCATGGTGGTGTTTGCCTTGAAATTGTCTCTACCGCTGCCGCTTTCATAGTCCAGGCCCACTGCGCGATAGCCAGCAAGCACTGATGCGTTTTCCCAAAAAGTGTAACCTACGATGGCCATTGCGTCCCACGTGAATGTGGAATTTGCTCCAAAACCGCCAATGCCGCCCCGGATATCGGCGTACCAGTTTTTGGTGAAAACGATATGGGTGCGGGCACCCACAATGGGGTCAACCCAGCTTCTCTGCATATGTACAGAATCGTCCATCTGCATGTACTCGGCGCTTAACTTCATATCCAGAGTCCACAGGCGCGCACCTGCCAGCAGGTCAAAGCTGGCGGTGCTTCCCTGTTCGCCCAGGGGGACGGTTCCTAACCTGTAAAAAGCGGCAAGATCACTCATGGAGAACGACATCTGCCCGTCAAGGGCTACACCTTTGCGTGTGGTCTGGTCACCCAACTTGGCAAAGTTGAAATCTCCAATGAGGCCCACGGTATCGCGGTAGGTCATTTCCATATGGGCCATAGCTGCAAAGTTCAGGTACTTGTCGATCTGGGAAAAATTGCTGGATACATTGGTTTCGTAGCCTTTGGCTCCAAAAGTGCCCGAAAATCCCATAATCCAGCCATAGGGTATCAAAACAAGTTTTAGATCGTTTGGTGCGGGTTCAGTTTTCACCGCCAGAGCCGGGGTGGTTACTGAAAAGGAATACGTCAGGCACAGCAGCACAAAGATCAAACAGCGTAGTTTGCGGATCATGCCAATATCCTTATTTTCGCGATGAAGGTAATTATGGTTGCTGCACAGGGGTTGCTGTGGCTGTTACGTCTGTATAGTCGGGGGGCCTGTTAACGGGGATAGCGGTGGGAACTGTCGCACCCGTAAGGGCGTTGTTGACATCTACCATGAACCAGTTTTTGTTGTCATAGGTGCGAAAATAGTAACGTAGGCGTTGGGTATCGCCTACTACTGACCATATGGTGACATCATAACTATCACCGTTGGGTGTGGTCTGCCGCACTGCGCCCTTGGGGATATCAGCGCTGTCGATGAGCGTCATGGCAAGGGCAACGCCTGCATCCGGGCCGGAAACAGGCAGCGATGCTTGCACAAGGGCGACCGTGCGCACAAATCGGTGGGGCGGGCTAAAATCGCCTGGCAGTCCGAGCATGCCAGAGCCCTGGCCGGTCTGGTGGACGGTAAAGCCGTTGAGATCAAGCTTGGGAACGCCAGTGGCGGAAAGGTTGACGTAGTTGGAGAGGTTAATGAGCATCCAGTCGAAAGGCGGCGAATTGGTCATGACACCCAGCGGGTTATCATACACTTTGAGCTGCCCGTCGGTGTACTCCACCACAATACAGCCTCCGGCGGCATCGTGGACAACGTAATGCAATGGTAGGGAGCCAGTGACTGGCAAAGGTAGCGGGGCATCGCAAACACGTATGCCCTTGAGCCCTTCGCGCACCTCGTCCACCGTGGCAAAGCTGGAAAGCATCCAGTTGGCTACTTCAAAGTTGGCAATGGTTTTTGCAGAAAGCGGTGGGTCAAAAGATTGGTAGCCCGCAAAGCCAGGAAAAAGCAGCATTCCCACCACAAGGCCCTTTTCGTTCATGCCATCGCTGACAACAGGCGGCGCATAATCGCGCATGCCCACAAAGCCGTATTTGGCAGACCATGCAAGGCCTTCGCTCTTGCCATCCGGCAAGGTGCCACGCATGGCTGTACCCTTGGGGAAAATGGCTACAACAGCCTTGGGTGAGGTAGGAAATTCCATGGTGCGGGCATAAAAAATGCCGCCCTCTGTTGTTTTTACGCGCAGGCTCGTACATGCTTGCGTTGATGACGCACCATTAGCCACCAAAAGGATGAAGAGAAGCAGCGAAGAAAGGGGTCTGAGCAGCATGACGACCAGCCTTGGTTATGGGATCAACACTAGTTTGCAACCCGCTACCAAGCCGCAGGCGCACGATCACGGCGTTGCGGCAAAAAAGCATATTATACTCGGCGAGGATTGACCGCGCCGATACACAAGGCAAATCTATAATTGCGGCTAGTAAAAAATATAGCAAGAAATATTGCGTTGCAATGCAAGTGGAATATAGTTGATAAAGATGGAATTCATTTTTTAAATTTTAGTGACCTTATTTTGAATTTATGTGACGTTAAAACAATACTGCTTGAGAAGCATAATTAAATTGAAAACAACAACAATGATATGAGTTTTGTCAAATTTAATTAAATAATACTTAGTAAAAAATGAGATGAAAAGAATGTATTTGTTCTAAAATAATTTATAGTATGAGTTGTAAATGTGTCGATGTTAAATTAACAAATATTATTATGTTCAAATAAAATCATCACGCTACGGCATAAGATTTGTACATATTATGGTGGTGTTCTCCCAGGCTTGTAATGTTGTTTGAAAAGGCGTAGCAAGGCGCATGTCACCATTTGTATTAATGGCAATTCTTTTTGCCGCTTTTTTGCATGCGCTTTGGAATATTATAGTCAAAAGTGGTTCAAATAAGCTGTTTGAAACAGGTTTGAATGCTTTTGGCGGATTTTGCGGAGCCCTGGCGCTCGTCTTTTTTCTCCCGCCCCTTCCCCAGTCAGCCTTGCCATATCTGGCAATGTCGTGCTCGTGCCACCTTGCGTATTACATCTGCATTTCTGCCGCGTACGAAAAGGTAGACATGTCTTTTGCCTACACCATAATGCGCGGCAGCGCTCCACTGCTGACCTCGCTGGTATTGCTGGCATGGGGCGTGGCAATGAGCCTTGGCGCATGGGCTGGGGTACTGGCGCTCTGCGCCGGTATTTTGTGCCTTGCCACAGATAACATGCGCCGCGGCTATGGGTGGAGCGAGGTTTTCATATCGCTGCGTACATCGTGCATCATCATGGGGTACACGCTGGCAGACGGCCTTGGCGCGCGCGAAAGCGGTAATGCCGCCACCTATGCCTGCTGGATTTTTTTGATCAATCTTTTCCCGGTTCATATCTTTATTGTCTGGCGTTATGGGCGGGAGTATTTTGCCTATGCCCGCAAGCGCCTTGTAACAGGCACCCTGGGTGGCTTTGCCAGCATGGCTTCTTACGGCATAGCCCTGTGGGCCATGACTCTTGCCCCCATTGCCGTGGTTGCCGCCCTGCGTGAAACCTCTGTGATTTTCGGCATGTTGCTGGCGGTATGGCTGCTGCACGAGCGGTTTACCCTGTTGCGTGGTGTTTCCGTGTTTCTGGTGGTTGGCGGCGCAGCCTTGCTCAAGCTGGCCTGATTCTTTTTGCGGGATATGGTCAGCCGTATTGCGGTTGGCTGTGGCGATCATGGGTGTAAAACTGTTCGCCTGTCAGCCCCGTTTCGGCATAGTGCGGCTTCCCCGACTAATCCATTCCCTCTGGCTTCGTGCTTGCAGTGCAACAAAAAAGGGCGCTCCCCATAGGAAGCGCCCTTTCGTATCTCTAAGCAGAAACAGACTAGCTGTTTTCGCTTTCTTCAAACTTCTGCTTGAGCAGATCGCCCAGGCTCTGACCGGCTTCTTGCGGGCCAGAATGGAATTCCTTGGGCTTGCGGCGTTCTTCTTCGTCCTTGATCTGCTTGATGGACAGGCCCAGGCGGCGCTCTTCAGCGCTGACATGGATGACCTTGGCCTGGATTTCCTGGCCTTCCTTGTAGATCTCGGCGGGGGTCTTCACTTTCTTGCTGGAAAGTTCAGACACGTGGACCAGGCCTTCAATGCCTTCTTCCACTTCAACAAAGAGGCCGAAGTCGGTGATGTTGGTCACGATACCCTTGATGGTGCAACCCACGGGGTAGGTGTTGGGCACATGGCCCCACGGATCGTCCACCAGCTGCTTCACGCCGAGGGTGAACTTTTCGTTTTCCTGATCCACGGTCAGCACCTTGGCCTGCACGGTGTCGCCCACCTTGTACAGTTCGTTGGGATGACGCACTTTCTTGGTCCAGGAAATGTCGGAAACGTGGATAAGGCCGTCGATGCCGTCCTCGATGCCAATGAACATGCCGAATTCGGTGATGTTCTTGATGACGCCTTCAAGGATGGTGCCTTCGGGGTACTTTTCAGCAACCAGTTCCCAAGGATTGGGGCGAACCTGCTTCATGCCGAGGCTGATGCGCTTCTTGTCGCCGTCCACGCCCAGGATGACCACTTCGACTTCGTCGCCGGTGTGGACCATCTGGGAAGGATGACGCAGCTTGCGGGTCCAGGACATTTCGGAAATGTGAACCAGGCCTTCAACGCCGGGTTCCAGTTCCACAAATGCGCCGTAGTCAACCAGGTTGGTGACTTTGCCGCTGCACTTGGCACCTTCGGGGAAGCGGGCAGAGATGTCCTGCCACGGATCGGGCACAAGCTGCTTGAGGCCGAGGGAAACTTTGTTGTTGTCGCGATCGAAGGAAAGCACCTTCAAGGTCAGTTCCTGACCGATGGTGATCATTTCCTTGGGATGGCGAATGCGCTTCCAGCTCATGTCGGTGATGTGCAGCAGGCCGTCGAGGCCGCCCAGGTCAACAAACACGCCGTATTCGGTGATGTTCTTGGCCTTACCGGTAACGATCTGGTTTTCTTCAAGGGTGCGCAGCAGATCCTGGCGCTTGGAATCGCGCTCCTCTTCAAGCAGCACGCGGCGAGAAACGATAACGTTGCTGCGGCGGCGGTTGATCTTGAGCACGCGGAATTCGAATTCCTGGTTGACCAGGGCATCCATATCCGGCACGGGGCGCAGATCCACATGGGAGCCGGGCAAAAACGCTTCCACACCGCCGATATCGACAGTGTAGCCACCCTTGATGCGGCGGACAATGTGGCCCTTGATGACCCGGTTGTTTTCCTGCACGTCTTCGAGCTGGTCGAACACCTGCATGCGCTTGGCTTTCTCGAAAGAAAGGGTGATGGTGCCGTCGTTTTCGTTTTTGCGAACAACGTAAACGTCAACGCGGTCACCCACTTGAACGCAAATGTTGCCGGCGGGGTCGCGGAATTCAGCCGCGGGAATCTGCCCTTCGGACTTGAAATTTACGTCAACAAGCACATTGTCATCATCCACGCGGACGATTTCGCCCTTCGTGATAGAGCCTTCCTCAAGATCGCCGAAATCGGGATTGAGGTAGTTTTCAAGGGCGCTTTCGAAATTGATTTCGTTATCGTGCCCGGTTTCCAAACCTGCCATATGTCCAGCCTCCAAACATAATTTCCCCATAACAGGGAGGTGACTTATTATCAGGATTTGATCAAAAGAACAAGAAAAAATACGCGCCAAATTGGCTTTGGACGCCGAAAAATCGGAATTCAAGCCCTGTTTGAAGCATGCTGACAAGGCCGCCAGTGTGGGGCATTCCCTGTAAGCCCCTGTCTACCGGGGATCACAGCGCTTGAGTGCTTGACATTTATTGCCGCATGAATTGTTTTTAAAAAGTCGGCGGGGAATTCCGTTAGAATCGGAAACAGTCGCGCTGCGGTAAAAGGGAACGAAGCTTCATCGCTCCGCCACACGGCGGGGTGCTACAGCTAGTCGCGCAAGCGGCGAAGGCGAAGTGTAGGCGCGGGGTGCTGCCCCCATGGCCCTTAAGTCCGAATATCCTCCGACATTTCATACACTTCAACCCGTCAACGCGCCATTGAGGAGGTTGCCATGCTGCGTAAATCGCCGCATTCCATCTTGCATTTTTTTACCCGTACCCTTTTGCCCCTCTTTTTGCTGTGCGCCGTCATGGGCGCGCCTGTTGCCGCCTTTGCCGCGGCATCCCCCGCTGAAAGCCCCAAGGCTGGTGTGCTGTTGGTGGCCTTTGGCACAAGCGTGCCAGAAGCCCTGCCTGCCATGAAGGCCGTGGACGAGGAATTCAAGGCGGCTTTTCCCGGTCAGCCGGTGGTGTGGGCCTATACCTCGCAGATTATCCGCAAAAAAATCGCCGCAGCAGGGCATCCCGTTGGCGGCATCAGCGATGGCCTCGCCCAGCTTGCCAAGGATGGCGTAAAAGTTGTGCGCGTGCAGTCGCTGCACATTATGGCGGGCGAGGAGTTCAGCGAGCTTGAGCGGGCTGTGCTTATCTCTGTGCAGAAAAATCCTGGTCGCTTTGATTCCGTGCTGATCGGCAGACCCATGCTGGAATCAAAAAAAGACGCCAAGGAACTTATAAAGGCTATTAAAGAAGACGTAAAACCCATGCGTGACAAGGATTCTGCCCTTGTGCTCATGGGGCATGGGCAGAGCCACGGGCGTGCCGACCTGACGCTTGAAGGCACGCGCGCCGTGTTCCACGATGCGGATAACCGCGTGTTTATGGCAACGGTTGAGGGCGCGCGTAGCGTGGATGACCTGCTGGCGGAGCTTAAGGCTGCCAAGGTCAAAAAAGTGGTGATCGAACCCCTCATGTTGGTGGCGGGCGACCACGCGCGCAATGACCTGGCAGGGGATGAAGATGATTCCTGGGCTTCAAAACTCAAAGCCGCTGGATTCAAGGTGGAAACCAATCTCAAGGGGTTGGGGCAGATCGCCGGGGCGCGCGCCATCTTGGTGCGCCATGCCCGCGAAACCGCCGATGACCTGACCAAGGAGCCCAAAAAGCAGTAAGGGGCGCTTGCCCGTATTGCACATGGTGTTACAGGCCGCATAAGCCGGGACAGCGCGTCCGGTTTGTGCGGCCTTTGTGTTTTAATTCTGTAAAAATGATTTGTGTGCCGCCGTTGGCGCGCTCTATGTTCAATGGAGTCGCGCTGGTCGCCATGCTATGGACTCGTCCCAGCGGGTACGATTGCTAGCTTACTGCACGAATTTTCAGGCAAATTATGTCGCCTTGACCAGATTCCGTTCTAGCCCTGTCGGGTCAGCAGCCATGCCAGCATGCCGCCCTGCGCGGCAAGGGCTGCCGCCAGAGCCAGCCAGCAGCCCCACAGGGGCAGGGCCTTGGGGGCCTTGCCCACAGCCAGCGCCAATATGCCCTGGAATGCCCGCTTGAGGGGCCATAAAAGGGCCAGCCCCACCCACACCGAAGCACCTAGAGTAAATCCCTGTAATTCCTTTATTGTCCACAGCTCAGCCAGGGAGGCATACAGGTTTGCCGTACCCGAATTATAGGCGTTGCCGATGGTTTCCAGCCTGTCCAGAGCAGGGCCATCGGTGCAGCTTGCGCCAAGAATGAAGAACAGGGCAACAATGGTGAGAAACAGCAGCAAAAAAAGGCCGAATGTCCTCATTTGCCAGCGGGAGTGCGCCACGCCCACAAAATCGCCAATGCGACGGGCAAAAAAATGCAGGGGAATAGCCAACAGTGGCACAGGTGCAATAAGCAGCCCCAACCCCGGCCTCACCAGCGCAAATGATCCCCCTGCAAGCATGAGATAGACCACGAGGGAGATGAGGGATACGGGTGAGGCGGCAAGGGGCATGTGCGCTCCAGTGTCGGCGTTTGCAGGCGCGCAGAAAGGGCCACGCCTGCAGTAAAAGCTATGCCAAAAAGGGGTAAAGGTCTATGCGGCAAGGCTTATGCGGTAAAGTTGACACTGCAAGGCGATATCGCAGTGTGTAGCGGGGCAATTTTTGCAGATGCGCAGGCGTGGGGCAGAGATGGTCTCAGCGTTCTGACGGGGTGAGGATATCCGGCATGGTGGTCGCCGCCGTGCGGCAGGCGGGGTGATCCGGCTCAAGACAGCACAGGATGGCGCACCATGAGCCCTTGTCGTTCTGCTGGGCAATGCAGCGGTCGAGCTGCCTGTCGGGGCAGCCGCCAGCGGGGGCAAGGTCGGGGAGTGCTGCACGGCAAGCGCTCTCCATCTGAAGGCATTGCGCCGAGGCCTTTGGAGTGCTGCGGGCGCACCATGCGGCGCTGTCGATGTTGATGGTTTGGCGGGCCAAAGCTACAGGCGGCAGCAGGCAAACGGCAAGAAAAACAGCCGTCAGGCCGCTCAAGATAAAGGCGCAGGGCCAAAGCCCCGCGCCTGAATATTCAATGGGTTGCGTCACAGTTAGCGCTTGTCCACAACGCGCTTGGATTTACTGAACGTGCGCGGCAAACTGGCGTAATCGGTAACACTTACAGAAACACGGGCCATGATGGCCTTGTGCAGCCTGGTTTCAAGCTCCCGAGCCAATGCTTCGTCGTTGCCAGCGGTCTGACCCTGTCCGCGTTCCACGGTGAGGGCAAGATGGTCAAGGGAACGCTCGTCACGGGTGAGCTCCACCTGATATTCGCCGCCAAGGTCTGCAAACTGTCCGATCACTTCCATGAGCTGACCGGGGTAGATGTTCACCCCGCGGTAGATGATCATGTCGTCCGAGCGCCCAAGGATGCGGTCGTGGCGCGGCATGCCGAGGCCACAGGAACATGCGCCCGGCAGCAGACGTGAAAGATCGTGGGTGCGGTAGCGCAGCAGGGGTACAGCCTCTTTGCACAGGCTGGTAACGACCATTTCGCCCACTTCGCCTTCAGCCACTGGCTGCATGGTGGCGGGGTCGAGCACCTCAATGATGAACAGGTCGGCCCAGTAGTGCAGACCCTCGTGGGCATCGCAGTCAATGGCTGTGCCGGGGCCGTACATTTCTGTCATGCCGCCGATGTCGTAACAGCCCTCGAGGCCCAGCTTGCTTTCGATGGCAAGGCGCATTTTTTCGCTGCGGGTTTCTGAGCCGCAGACCATGCGCCTGAGCTTGATTTTGCCGCGCAGGTCGGCGCGTTCCACTTCTTCTGCCAGCAGCAGGGCCATGGAGGCAGTGGCGGTAAAGCCGGTGGCCCCCAGATCCTGCAAAAGCTGCAAGTGCATTTCAAGATTGCCCGGCCCCACAGGCACGGTGAGCATGCCCAGTCGTTCGCTGCCCGCCTGAAAACCCGCGCCAGCCGTCCACAAGCCATAACCCACGGCAAGCTGCATGCGGTCTTCTGGGGTAAAGCCCGCCAGCTCGTAGCAGCGGGCAATCTGGAGGCTGAACGTATCAATATCTTTTTGGGTGTAGGCCAGGATTTTGCGCTTGCCCGTGGTGCCGCTGGAGGCGTGGATGCGGGCCACATCGCGGGGCGGCACGCAGAGCAGGGGCAGGGGATAGCCCTCGCGCAGGTCTTCCACATCACAGGTGGGCAGACGACGCAGATCATCAAGGCTTGTGATGTCGTCCGGCTTTACGCCGCAGGCCTCAAGCTTGGCCCTGTACTGGGGCGAATTCCAGGCCTGGCGCACGGTGTAGCGCAGCCCCTCAAGCTGTTTGCGGTGGATTTCCTCATCGGTGAGCTGGGGAATGAAGCGGTACGACATGAAGCTCTCCTGATTCCATGGTGGCATAGGCTTGAAAACGAAAAATAAAAAACACAGTGCGGCTTTTTTTAGCCGTAGGCAAGCCCGAAGGGGGCCGTACTTACAGTTTGCCCCCAAGTGCGAAGACTTCGCGCACTGAAAGCATGCGCTGCGCCGGTTCGGCATCCTTCTGCTGTTCCAGCGCCAGCATGAGCAGCACGCGGGCCTTGGCGGGCGAAAGCATGCCGCCGGGGACAAAGCCCTCGTATTCCTCAAGGGGGGTTACGGGGCCGGAGCCTGTGCGGCTGCACCTGATCACGGGTATGCCGCTCGCTATGGCTTGCCGCAGCTCGTGGCGCACGGCATCGGGCATGGAGCCATTGCCCATGCCTGCCAGCACAATGCCCGCGCTACGTTCCATTGAGTAACGCACAAGGTCAACAGGCATACCCGCGCAGCCGTATATTACATCCACGCGCGGCAGATCTTTGCGACCAGCCAGTCCTGCAAAGGTTCCGGCAAGAGCGGGGTTTTCCTCCCCGCCATAATAGAACTGCGGCTCGCCATTGATAACGCGCCCAAGACAGCCCGATTCCAGCGCGCGGAAGGCCTCCACATCGAGCGTAGCAACCTTTACAGCCGTTCGGGCGGAAAGCACGCGGCTGTTCATGACCAGCAGCGCCCCGCGTGCCTGCGCCTGCGGGCAGGCCGCCACGGCTACGGCATCGCGAATGTTGATGGGGCCGTCTGCGCTCAGCGAGGTGGAGGGGCGCATGGAGCCAGTAAGCACCACTGGCTTGGGGCTGGCAAGGGTGAGGTGCAGGTAAAAGGCGGATTCTTCAAGCGTGTCCGTGCCGTGGGTCAGCACCACGCCGCAGATTTCTGGATCATCCAGTTCTTTGGCGCACTGGTCGCCCAGCATGGCCCAGTGTTCGGGGGTGATGTTTTCGCTGGGCAGGTTGCCGCACTGCACGCTGGCAATGCGGGCAACGCCCTCAATGCCGGGCAGGGCTTCCAGCATGCGGTCAACGGTGAGCACGCCTGCCTGATAACTGATTTGCTCCAGCGGAGTGGGGGCCACGCCCGCAATGGTGCCACCAGTGGCGATAAGCGCAACCTTGGGCAGAGATTCGTCATTGGAACAAGCAGGTGAAGGATTGTTGCTCATGGTGGCTCCTGCGGTGCGGCTCGTCTATGGACGGCAGATTGCAGCCGCGTTTTCGTGGGCGGTGCTTGCCGCAGTGTAGAGCATGTCTATCTGCGGCTCGTTGGTATGCGGGCAAATGCTGCGCCCTGTGGGCGTAAAGCCTCTGCGCGGATAAAATGTCAGTGCCCGGCTGTTTTTCTCGTACACGGAGCAGCGCAGACTGGTATGCTTTTGATCAATAAGTGTCGCCAGCACCTGTTCCAGCAATTGCCGCCCAAGGCCCTTGCCCCACCAGTGGGGCAGCACAAACAGGCCCGCAAGATAGGGGCTGTCGTCAGGTATGGTTGCGGCAAAGGCGGCGGGTTCTTCATTGGCGGTCAGCAGCAAAACCTGCGATGAGGGCAGGTAGTGCTCTGCCATGGCTGCCCGCTGCCCGCGCCAGAAATTTGCGGGCATAAAGTCGTGCCCCGCCTGCGAGGCCGCCAGCCAGATATCGGCGCAGATCGAGTACTCGTTGGATGACTCGGCCCTGTGCAGTGCAACAGTGGGGTGCGGAGCGGCATTTCCAAAGGAAGAAAAAACAGGTGTGTTCATGGTCTCCCTCTGCTTAAGCGAGCCTGTGCGGCGCGTCAACAGGCGCGTGGCGCAGCGTGGTGAAGTATGGCTTAGTTCCTGCCGCATGAGCGCGTGCCGGGGCATCCCTCTGCCTCGGCTACAACCTCGACATGATGCCGCCGCATGAGCGCGTACTGCCATGGAAAGAACCGTTGCGGGGGCTGGTTAGGTGATGCCGCCGCGCATGCAGCCCAGTGAGTGCTAAAAGTCCACCACCATTGCATGCATGACCCCACGACAACCTGCGATTTTGAGTAGACGTGAGCTGCTTGGATTTGAAAAAACATTGGTGTAGCGTGCCGTAATGGACAAAAAGAAAATACTCCTTGTTTCGTTAGGGCATTTGTCGTGTGATATTAACGGCGGGGCTTTGCCCGCCATACTGCCTTTTTTGCGGGCGGCCTTTGATTTGAGCTATCAGGCCACCGGTGGGCTCATGTTTGCCTATTCCTGCCTGTCATCCATGATCCAGCCCTTGTTTGGTCTGCTTTCAGACAGGTTTTCCAAGCCCTGGTTCATTCCGCTTGGGGTGCTGCTGGCGGGCAGCGGGCTTGCGGCAATTGGCTGGATGTCCGGCTACTGGGGTATTTTTGCAGCCATTGGCCTGAGCGGCATTGGCGCGGCCCTGTTTCACCCCGAAGGCGCGCGCTTTGCCAATGCGGTTTCTGGGCAGAACAAGGGCACGGGCATGAGCCTGTTTTCCATCGGCGGCAACGGGGGCTTTGTGCTTGGGCCGCTGCTGGCTACCGCATGCCTTGGGGCCTTTGGCCTGCCGGGAACAACGGTCTTTGCCGTGCTGGCGGTGCTGACGGCTAGCACCTTGGTGTGGTCCATCGCCCGCATGGGCGCAACCAAAAAGGCTGGTGCCACGGCGGTTGGCAAGGCGGAACCATCCCTTACGGCAGAGGGAGAAACCCCCGGCGAAAACAACTGGCGCGAATTTTCAAAGCTGACCGTTTCCATCGTGACCCGCTCCATCACCTTTGTGGGATTTAACACGTTTATTCCCCTCTATTGGGTCAGCTCCTTTGGGCAATCCACGGCAACGGGCGCTCTTGCCCTGACGTTTTTCAGCGTGTGCGGCGTTATCAGCAATATTTTTGGCGGCATGCTGTCGGACAGGTTTGGCTACCGCACGGTCATTCGCGTGGTATTTGCCCTTTTGCCGCCCGTGGTGGCGGGCTTTAGCCTGAGCCACAACCTCTATGCGGCATGGGCGCTGCTGCCGCTGCTGGGCTTTGTGCTTTATGCTCCCTTTAGCGCGCAGGTGGTGCTGGGGCAGCAGTATCTCGCCAAAAATATCGGCTTTGCATCGGGCATCACCCTTGGGCTGGCAACCAGCCTTGGCGGTGTGGTGGCCCCCCTGCTGGGCTGGATTGCAGACAACTACGGCATGGCTGCAACATTTCAATCGTTGGCGGCGCTTTCAATTGTGGGCGCGATTTTTGCCTATTCCCTCAAACCCATTACAGTGAAGAAGGAAGTGAAGGCATGAGCAGCAAACAAAAGTCTGAGCCTCCCCATGCTGCGTTTGCGCTGACGTGCGATGTGCCTGTGATCGGTACCGTGCGCATTGTGGAACGCGGGGGGAGCATCATTCGGCTTGATCTTGGCTCCA
>QKDT01000229.1 GCA_003251995.1 Desulfovibrio desulfuricans | reverse complement strand
CCCCAACATTTGCCCGAAGTGCTGACCAGGGATGAAATGGAAACGCTGCTTGATCAGCCAGACCTGCGCGACAAAAGCGGCAAGCGCGACCGCTGCATGCTTGAGCTTTTGTATGCGGCTGGCTTGCGCGTTTCTGAGCTGTGCGCCATGTGCGTGCCAGATCTTGACCTGCAACGCGGCCTGGTGCGCGTTTTTGGCAAAGGAGCCAAAGAACGGCTTGTGCCACTGCACGATCAGATGCAGCAAATGCTGGCAGACTACATCAGCGCGTGCAGGCCCCAATTTACGCCCTCGGGCAACCAGCTTTTTGTCAACCGCTCGGGCCGGGCCCTGACGCGCCAATATGTGTGGAAAATGGTAAAAAAATACACGCTTGAGGCTGGCATTCGCCGCGTTATTTCACCCCATACGTTCAGGCATTCTTTTGCAACGCACCTGCTTGAAGGTGGCGCAGATTTGCGCGCTGTGCAAATGCTGCTGGGGCACGCGGACATCAGCGCCACAGAAATTTACACGCATGTGCAGGCCGAACGTCTGCGCGGCATACACCACCAATTCCACCCCCGGAGCCGCCAGTGACCCCCGCGCCGGAAACGCCATCCAAGACAGCATCCACCCCAAAGGCAACCGCCCAGACGGCAACCACCCCAAAGGGCACAGTTCCACAGGATACTGGCGGAATAACCCTGATCACCTGCCACGCCAATGCCGATTTTGACGCCTTTGCGGCCATGCTTGCGGCCCGTTTTCTGTACACCCCGCATGTTTTGCTGTTTCCCGGTTCGCAGGAGCGTGGGCTGCAAAAGCTTATAGCCGGTCTTGATAAGGCTGCGCTTGGCATTGTGGAAACATCGGCTATCCCGTGGGATTCCATCACCCGCCTGGTGGTTGTGGATACCCGGCAACGGGGCCGCATAAGCCATGTAGCCCAGTTGCTTGACCGCGAGGATGTCAGCGTGGAGTTGTGGGATCACCACCCCGATTCCACCGACGACATCACAAGCCCGCTCACACACATGGTCCAGATAGGCTCTGTCACAAGCCTTATAGTTCAGAGCATGATTGAACGCGGCGTAACCTTGAGCGCTGACGACGCAACCCTGCTGGGGCTTGGCATCTATGGCGACACAGGCTCGTTTACCTATTCTTCAACCACGCAGGCCGATTTTATGGCAGCCGCATGGCTGCTTGGTCAGGGCATGGATGTGAACCGCATTGACGCCCTGGCTGCACACGAACTCACCAGCCTGCACATTCAGGCTTTGAACAGCCTGCTTGAGTCCACCCAGACCTATCACATCAACAATGTTCAGGTAACGCTTTCAGAAGCAGCCATGGAGCATTATCTGGGTGACTTTGCCTATCTGGCCCACCGCCTTATGGAAATGGAAAAATTTCCTGTTCTCTTTGCCATCGGGCTTATGGACGACCGCATTCAGGTGGTGGCCCGCAGCCGCAACGAGGCCATCAACGTGGGCGATATCTGCGCCGCTCTTGGCGGCGGCGGTCATGCCTATGCGGCTTCGGCCTCGGTGCGCTCCATGACCGTGCATGAAGTACGCGATGTGATTTTGCGCCACCTGTACGCCCAGGCCTACCCCGATAAAACCGCGCGCGAGTATATGTCCTCACCGGCAGTGGGCATAGAGGCCACAGCCACCATTCATGAAGCGGATGAACTCATGCTCCACTTCGGGCTGAAGGCCGTGCCTGTGTTCGCGCCAGAATCCCGCCAGTGCATCGGCCTGCTTGATGCCCTCACGGCCTCGCGGGCCAGCGCTCACGGCCTTGGTGCGGCTTTGGTTGAAGACTACATGTCTCGCAGAATCGTAACCCTGCCCCCGGAAGCGACCCTCAAGGATCTGACCACCACCATTGTGGGGGGACGTCAACGCCTTGTCCCCATTGTGCAGGACGACAAGGTTATCGGCGTTGTTACGCGCACCGACCTTATCAATGTTTTTGCCCAAGAACCGGGCCACATGCCAGAACCGAGAATCACCGGCAGCAAGGAGCGCAACCTCGGCAAGCTTATTCAGGACAGACTGCCCCTAGCCAGCCGCAACATGCTGCACCTTGCTGGCAAACTGGGCCGCGAGCTTGGGCTGCCAGTGTATGCCGTGGGTGGCTTTGTGCGCGACCTTTTGCTGCAAAGGCCCAATCAGGATATCGATCTGGTGGTTGAGGGCAACGGCATTGCCCTGGCGCGGGCCCTTGCCAAAGAGCTTAACGGGCGTGTGCGCGAGCACCAGAAGTTCCTCACCTCTGTAGTCATCTACACAGACGCGGATGGATCAGAAGCGCGCATTGATGTGGCAACAGCTCGCCTTGAATACTATGAATACCCCGCTGCCCTGCCCACGGTGGAACTCTCGTCCATCAAGATGGATCTGTTCCGTCGGGATTTTTCCATCAATGCGCTGGCGGTGAGGCTGGATTGTGAACCCTTTGGGCAATTGGTGGATTTTTTTGGTGGGCAGCGCGACATCAAAGAACGCATCATCAGGGTGCTGCACACGTTGAGCTTTGTGGAAGACCCCACCCGCTGCCTCCGGGCCGTGCGCTTTGAGCAGCGTTACAACTTCCACATGGGCGCGGGTACAGAAAAGCTGATTAAAAATGCCCTCAAGCTCAAGCTCATGGATCGTCTCTCGGGTTTCAGGCTGTTCCACGAATTTCAGCATATCTGCGACGAGGACGACCCCTGCGCCTGCATTCTGCGCCTCGACCAGCTTGGCGTGCTTGAGGCAATCTCCCCCCTGCTGCCGCTCCATCCCACGCGCAAAAACCTCTTGTTGCGGCTTCAGGAAACACTGACCTGGTACCGGTTGCTGTATTTTGAAGATGCTGCCCAGCCATGGCTGGTCTTCTTTTTGGGCCTCAACCACAACATGAGCTACGCCGACACAGCCAACCACTATCAACGCATGGGCCTGCCCGAACCCCGACGGGCCGATATTTTGCGGCAACGCGAACATATGCGTGTGGTGCGTGGCAAGCTGGAGCCCTGGCAAAAGGATCAGGAGGCGGGAAGGCAAGGCGTGAGCGCCCTCTGCGCCCTGCTGCGGCCCCTGTCGCTCGAATGCCTGCTCTACCTGATGGCGGATACCAGTGATGCTGCCCTGCAAAAGAACATTTCGCGCTATATCACCCAATGGCGCAAGGAAAAGGCCGATGTAAGCGGCGAAGATCTGCGCGTCATGGGGCTTGAACCCGGCCCGGCCTACGGGCGGATTCTGGATGAAGTGCTTGCCGCCAAGCTTGATGGCCTTGCCGCAACACCCGAGCAGCAACTCGACCTTGCGCGCGGCCTTGTGTGCGCCAGCAAGCAAAAATCGGGCAGCAAGAAAGAAGAACAAGCTAGTAGGAATTCTTTGCTTGCCCAGCGTTTATAAGAGGTGTATAGAAACCAACTATGAAACAACTATGGGCTCCGTGGCGCATCGAGTACATTCTTGGCCCCAAGCCAGACTCTTGCGTGTTCTGCCTTCCTGAACATACGGCGGAAGACGAACAGCGCCTGGTTTTGTACAGAGGCAGCAAGGCCTTTGTCATCATGAACAAATACCCGTATAATAACGGGCATATCATGGTTTGCCCATTCCGGCACGTTATGCTGCTGGCTGACCTTAAGCCAGAAGAAACCCATGAAATCATGGATCTTTTGCAGCAGTGTACGGTAATCTTAAAGCAACACTTTAACTGTGAAGGCATCAATATCGGCCTGAACCAGGGGCAGGCTGCGGGCGCGGGCATACGCGACCACCTGCATTTTCATCTGGTTCCGCGCTGGACGGGCGACTCTTCATTCATGGCAGTGTTTGATGAAGTGCGCACCATGCCTGAACACTTAAACCGCACGTATGCGGCATTGAAACCGTATTTCACGAATGGCGCGGCTATCGGCAAGCAAGACCGCGCCGCTTCCACGCCCGGGAAGGAAGGTTGTGGCTCGTAAGGGCTGCATGACTTTGTGGCGAGGATTGTCTTTTTCGCAGGGGGCGACAAAGACCGGCTGGAGAGCGCGATGCTGTGCCCTCTTGGGCGATTGCGGCATTCTCAAAAAGCCCGTGAAGTTTTTTTGAGATAGCTTTATTTAGCCTGAGGAGAATGTCTATGCGGTACATTAAAGTATTTTTGCTCGCCATCGTCTTTTTTCTTGCCCTTGTGTTCTTTTTCCAGAACCAGGGCGCGCTCTCGCAGAGCATGGTGCTCACGCTCAACCTGTTCTTCATCCCCGCCATGTCTTCCATTGCCCTGCCTTTCTACTTTCTTGTCATCGCGGCCTTCGCCTGTGGCGCGTTGATGACGCTGGGCTTTCTGGTATGGGACAAGGTCAACCTGACCGC
>QKDT01000191.1 GCA_003251995.1 Desulfovibrio desulfuricans | reverse complement strand
ACCATGTACCCTGGCAGCCGCAAGAACGCGCTGGAGCATCTTGAATGCGCATGGCAAAACGGCTTTACCCCCCTTACGGTCAACTGCCCCATCCTCATTGGCGACGGCCTCAAAGGCACGGATGAAACACTGGTGCCGGTTGAGGGCGGTGAATATGTTAAGGAAGCCAAGATAGGCCGCGCTGTCATGGACGCCGATATTTTTATCAGCCTCACCCACTTTAAAGGGCATGAAATGACCGGCTTTGGCGGGGCCATCAAAAATATCGGCATGGGCTGCGGCTCTCGTGCGGGCAAAACGGAACAGCACAGCAATGGCAAGGCCAATATCAATGAGGCCCTGTGCGTTGGCTGTAAGGCGTGCATCAAACAGTGCGCCAATGATGCCCTGCACTTTTCTGCCGAAACAAAAAAAACCACGGTGGATCACAATAACTGCGTGGGCTGTGGGCGATGCCTTGGCGCGTGTAACTTCGACGCCATTTCTTTTGCCCATGATGCCGCCATTGAAATGCTGAACTACAAAATGGCAGAATACACCAAGGCCGTAGTTGATGGTCGCCCGCACTTCCACATCTCGCTGATTGTGGATGTTTCGCCCAACTGCGATTGCCACGGCGAGAATGACGCCCCCATTCTGCCCAACATTGGCATGTTTGCCTCGTTTGATCCGCTGGCGCTTGATCAGGCCTGTGTGGACGCCTGTATGAAGACCAAACCCCTGCCCGGCAGCCAGCTTGCGGAAAACCTGGCTAAAAAAGGATTTGTGGATCACCACGATCACTTTAAAAACTCCCGCCCCGAATCTGAATGGCGCTCCTGCATGGACCATGCGGAAAAGATCGGGCTTGGAACGCGTGAGTATGAACTGATTGTGGTTAAGTAAGGACGTTCGCAAAGCGCAGATGACCGGGGCAACCCGGTCATCTGCGCATAATAACACTATCGCCTTCTCCCTCTCCCCTCTCCAGGCCCTACCCAGGCCACGCCCACGCCACACCTACCCCTTTGCATAGACCTCGCGCAATTTTCCCGCCTAATTCCAAAGCACACCATGCCTGTTGCTGATCCAAAAACAACAGCCTGTTGTGTGACGCCCTCAGGCTCAACGCGCGCATCCACCGCAAAAGAACGTGTTGTTATGCCTTTGTCCGTGCCTATACGCCTGCTGTTCTCTCCAGCAAAATCAGCTATCTGCCGTCACTTTTGCATTTATACTTGGCAAAAAAAATCAAAACAGCTACCTTTTAGACAATCAAACAAGCTGAATGTCATACCACTTATGGGGTAAAGCGGGTGGATTACCCGCACATTGAAATGTGCATGTTACTGGTGGCTACGATGGAAAGCTGACTCAAGGTAGCAGTCTTCACATTTTTGCTCCATGGCTACTCATGCTGCTGACAGAGTAAAGGTGCAGTCCGCGCTTATATTTTTATATTTTTTGGCCTTATCAGACTGAATTTTATTGCACATTTATCAAAGGAGTACCAATGTTCCGTTCAATCATTACGGCTCTCAGCGTTGTACTGCTCAGCGCCTCTGTCAGCTTTGGCGCCGTTACCCTAAAACTGGGGCATATCGCGGAGCCGGAAAATCCTTACGGACAAGGGGCAGACCATTTTGCAAATCTTGTAAAAGAGCGCACCAAGGGCGAGGTTATCATTCAAGTCTACCCTTCAAGCCAGCTTGGCAACCAGCGTGACCTTGTGGAAGGCCTCACTTTTGGCACTGTGGATATGACCCTGACCGGCACAGCGGTGCTGGGCAACTTTATTCCTGAAGTAGCCGTTTTTGACCTGCCCTTTATTTTCAGAGACATCCCGCACGCCTACAAGGCGCTGGATACTGTTGGCATGGATTTGTGCAAAAAAGGCGAAAACAGGGGCATGATCACCCTTGCCATCTGGGAAAACGGCGTGCGCCATATGACCAACAACAAGCGCCCCATCAAAAAGCCTGAAGACATGAAGGGGCTCAAAATGCGGGTTATGGAACAGCCCGTTTACATTGAAATGATGAAGGCGCTGGGTGCCAGCCCCACGCCCATGGCCATGAGCGAACTTTACACTGCTCTGCAAAAGGGCGTGATTGACGGTCAGGAAAATCCCCTCGCGCACATTGCAACCAAGCGGTTTTATGAAGTGCAGAAGTATATTTCTCTGACCGGTCACACCTACGCCTCTGAACCGCTGCTCATCAGCGCCATCGCGTGGAAAAAGCTTACACCTGAACAGCAAAAGATCGTTCGCCAGGCCGCTCTCGATACGCGCGACTGGCAGCGCGATCTGTGCCGCAAGCTTGAAGGGACCTTCCTCAAGGTTATCAAGGACAGCGGCAAGTCTGAAGTTAACGATGATGTTGACAAGGTCGCCTTTGCCGCAGCCACCAAGCCCGTATGGAAGCTGTATAGCGACAAGTTCGGCCCGGCCAATATTGAAGCCATTCAAAATGTGAAGTAACCGGGTCGGCAGCGCGGGCGGCGCTTTATCGCGCGCCCGCGCTGCACAGCTTGTAAGGAATGCGCCATGTCAGCAATCATCCGCTATGTGGAGAATTTTCTTAAATTTTTAGTGATCACCGCCATTGGCCTTATGCTGCTCATTGTTTTTTTTCAGGTCATCAGCAGATACGTCTTTAACTACACGCCAAGCTTTGCCGAAGAGCTTTCTCGCTATCTTTTTGTGTGGATAGTTTTTCTGTCGCTGCCCCTGGTAGCCCAAAGCGGCGGGCATATGGCAATTGAAACCCTCACATCGCGCATTTCTGGCGTAAAACTTAAAGTATGTCGGGTGCTGGCTTCCATATTTACCCTGGCGTTTCTGGTTATTATGACCTGGCAGGGCATCCGCATGGTGAGTATTGCCAACTTTCAAACATCGCCAGCCATGGTCATACCCATGTCTTGGGTATACGTGGTCATTCCCTTTGGCTGCGGCCTCATGGGCCTTTTTGTCTTGATGGACTTCATCAAGCTGTTAAAAACCCCCTCTGCGGAAATTAAATAAGAGGTAAGAATTATGATACTTTGGGTAATTCTCTCCTCGTTTATTTTTATTCTCGCAACGGGCGCATCCATCGGCGTTGGGCTTGCCCTCTCATCGGCAATTGTTCTTTACGCCATCATTGACATGCCGCTGATTGTTGTTGTGCAGCGCATGTTTACATCAGTTGACTCATTTTCATTTATGGCTGTGCCCTTTTTTATGCTGGCAGGGGCGTTTATGTCTGCTGGCGGTGTAACAAAGCGCATTGTTGATTTTTCTATGGCACTTGTGGGCGCACTTTCGGGTGGCCTGGCGCTTGTGGTTGCCGTTGCAGGTATGTTTTTTGCCGCCCTGTCGGGCTCTTCGGCGGCAACAACTGCGGCTATTGGCTCTGCCATGATTGATGAGATGGAAAAACGCGGATACCCCAGATCGTTTGCGGCAGCGGTGGTTGCCAGCGGCGGTACTGTGGGCATTGTTATTCCACCGTCCATCACCATGGTCGTGTATGGTTCCATAGCCAATACATCCATAGCAGATCTGTTTTTGGGCGGGTTTGCTCCCGGCATACTCATGGGCGTGAGCATGTGCCTTGTGAGTTGGGTTATTGCCAAAAAGAATGGCTACAAGGGTGAAGGACAATTCTCGCTCATGCGCGCCTTGCGTTCATTCCGCGAATGTTTCTGGGCGCTGATGATGCCAGTCATCATTTTGGGCGGGATCTACGGCGGCATTTTTACTCCCACGGAAGCCGCAGCCGTAGCAGCCGTTTATGGCGCACTTGTGGGCTTCTTTATTTACAAAGAGCTTACAATTAAGGATATTCCAAAAACTCTGCTCAGCGCCGCATATAATACAACCATGATAATGTTTGTGGTGGGCGCGGCTAATGTTTTTGGCTGGATTCTCACCAATGCGCAGGTGCCGCACATGCTGGCACAGAGTTTTACCCACCTCACTAACAGCCCCATTGTGTTCCTCATGCTGGTGAACGTGCTGCTGCTCTTTATCGGCACGCTGATCAATGCCTCGGCTGCGGTGGTTATCCTTACGCCAATCTTGCTTCCTGTTGCTCTTGGAATGGGTATCGACCCTATGTTCTTTGGCGTGCTCATGGTTGTAAACCTGGCGATTGGCTGCATTACGCCACCTGTAGGCCTTGACCTGTTTATTGTTGCATCCATCACTGGCATTTCCATCGACAAAGTTACTGCCAAGGTTATGCCCTACCTGCTGATTCTGTTGGCAGACTTGATTATTCTCACCTATATTCCTTCTATTATCACCTTCCTGCCTAATCTGCTGCACTAGCAGAGGTAGAAAGCATCACTGGCGTGGCCCTTACCATTTCGGGAGACTCGGAG
>QKDT01000204.1 GCA_003251995.1 Desulfovibrio desulfuricans | reverse complement strand
AGTGCTGCCGCCGCTGTTCGGCCTTGGCCCGTTCTCTCAATGGATATACCGCGCCTTGGTGCTGCTGGTTATCTCCTGCCCCTGCGCCCTGCTTATCTCTATTCCACTGGGATACTTTGGCGGCATTGGCGCGGCCTCCCGCAGGGGTATCCTTATCAAGGGAGGCGCGGTGCTCGACAGCCTGCGGGATATACGCGTGGCTGCTCTGGACAAGACGGGAACCCTCACAGAAGGCGTATTTGAAGTAAATGCCGTGCTGCCGGCCCCTGGAATTTCGGCAAACGATCTGCTTGCAGCAGCAGCTCTGGCAGAAAGCCGCTCGAACCACCCCATTGCCAGATCTGTCATACGTGCCGCGCAAAAAGAAGGAATCACCGCTGACGACGCAGCACTTACTGGCATGGAAGAAATCCCCGGAATGGGCGTGGTTGCCGCAACGGCATCTGACACCTTGCTGGCGGGCAATGCGGCCTTGATGACAAGCCGTGGCATCACCCCCCTGGAAGTGACCATGCCCGGCAGCGTGGTTCACGTTGCCAGGGGCGATACGTTGCTTGGCGCGCTGGTGGTGGCTGACCGCATCAAGCCGCAGTCACCAGAAGCGATTCAGGAACTGCGCCATCTCGGCATTCAGAGCATTGCCATGCTCACAGGCGACAGAGAAGAACAGGCCCGCCCAGTGGCGCAGCGCCTGAAGCTGGATACCCTGCGTGCTGACCTGCTGCCAGAAGACAAGGCCGGAGCGCTTGAAGCACTTGGCCCGGTCAAAAACACCATCTTTGTGGGTGACGGCATCAACGATGCCCCGGTGCTTGCAACAGCAGGCGTGGGTGTGGCTATGGGTGGTCTGGGCGCAGAAGCAGCCATTGAAACAGCCGATGTGGTGATTTTGGACGACAACCCGGCCCGGCTGCCAGAGCTGCTGCGCATTGCACGCCGCACGCGGGCCATTGTGTGGCAAAACATTGTGATGGCGCTGGGCATCAAGGGATTGTTCATGGCCTTGGGCATTGTGGGCCTTTCCGGCCTGTGGGAGGCCGTCTTTGCCGATGTGGGCGTAGCCCTTATGGCGGTACTCAACGCTGCCCGCGCAGGAAAGATTGACGTATAGTCAAAACAGCAAGGGGAAGAGGCCAAGGCCTCTTCCCCTCATGATTTATCCGCTTTAATCCGCCCAATCCGTGCTAAAAAAGTTCAATACCTGCGGTGGGTTGCCCTCCCGCTTCAGCAAACACCACACAATTACGCCGCAGGGCGTTCCACCGTGTAGCCCTTCGCCTCCAGGGCATCCAGGGCCAAAGGCAGATTCTCTGCCTTCATCAATATATAGTCCGTATCAAAGGTGGAAACGGCAAAAATGCTGATGCCCGCCTGCGCCAGGGTGGACGACAAACCCGCCATTACCCCGGTAAGGCCAAAGTCCATTTGTCCCGCTACGCGCAGTGCCCGCCAGCCATCCTCACGCGCCAGCGTGGCATTGGGAACGTCCGCAGTCAGGCATACCACAGAAATTTCATCATCAGTCTTGCCCACAAAGAGCCACGGTACATGAAAGTTGACGGCGCGCAGGTTTTCCACCTTGCAAACGCTGAACTTGCCTTCAATAATTTGCAGCAGCATGCTTTCTCCGTTTTTCATTACCATTGGTGTACAAAATGGGCCGGGCAGATCATACACCTAAGAAAGCAGCATTTTCAAGTGCCTGTAGGCCAAAGCCGTTGCCATGCGCCCACGCGGCGTACGCTTTAAAAAGCCGCACTGGATAAGATACGGCTCATAAATATCCTCAATGGTGCGCACCTCTTCTGAACAGGCAACCGCCAAGGTTTTGATGCCAACCGGGCCGCCGTCATAGTGTTTAATAAGCACTTCCAGCAGCTTACGATCCATCTGATCCAGCCCGAGTTCATCTACATCCATGCGCTTGAGCGCTGCCGAGGCCTGATCGCCCGTTACCAGCCCGTTGCCGTGTACCAGGGCAAAATCCCGCACACGCCGCAAGAGGCGGTTGGCGATACGGGGTGTGCCGCGCGAGCGGCGACCAATCTCCGTTGCGCCGTCCGCGGTGACCTCCACCCCCAAAATACGCGCCGTGCGTTGCACTACCCGGGCCAAATCATCAGGGCTATAGTATTCAAGCCGCGCAACTATGCCAAAACGATCGCGCAAAGGCGAAGAAATCAGCCCCATGCGCGTGGTTGCCCCCACAAGGGTAAAAGGCTCAAGGTCTATCTTGACCGTACGCGCCGCTGGCCCCTGACCAATGACCAGGTCGAGCTTGAAATCTTCCATGGCGGGATACAGCACTTCTTCCACAGCAATGGGCATGCGGTGGATTTCGTCCACAAAAAGGATGTCGTGCCGATTCAGATTGGTGAGGATTGCCGCGAGGTCGCCGCTACGCTCAAGTACCGGCCCCGACGTGCAGACAAGATTGACCCCCAGCTCGGACGCCATGATTTGCGCCAGCGTGGTTTCGCCAAGCCCCGTGTTGCCGTAAAAAAGCGTGTGATCCAGGGCCTTGCCGCGCTCGCGCGCAGCGCCAAGATACACGCGAAGGTTGGCGCGCAGTTCGTCCTGCCCGATAAAATCGTCCAGGCTTTGCGGGCGAACGCTTTCGTCAATGCCTGTGGCGCAGTCCGTCGGGCACTGGTTCATGAGGTCGGACATCAGACCTTCCCCTTGGCAAGAGCCTTGAGTGCGGCGCGCAGCGCGCCGGTCACATCAAGATCTGGCTCTTCAAGCAGCAGCTTTTTAACCAGCGGCGCGCATTCGTCCGGCTCGTAGCCAAGATTGCCCAGGCCATCCAGCACATCGCGAAACACAGAACCGGGCCGCGACCCGGTGGTCAGCGCCGCCGCCTGTGGAACGTCCTCAACCTTGAGTTTGTATTTCAACTCAAGAAACACATGCTCTGCGGTTTTTTTGCCAATGCCCGAAACCCGGGTAAGGGCAAGCACATCGTCCTCAAGCACAACGCGGCGCAGGTCATCGGGACGAAAGATGGAGAGTATGCCAAGAGCAGTGCGTGCGCCCACCTTGGAGATGGAAACCAGCACCTCAAAGGTCTGGCGTTCTTCAAAGGTGGCAAAGCCAAAAAGCTCCAGCGCGTCTTCACGCACGGCAAGGCTTGTGTACAGCGCCAGGGGTTCTCCCCTGCCGGGCAGTGCGGCAAGGGTGTGGGCGGGCAGGGCCACTTCATACCCCACGCCCCCTTGGGTAACGATCAGGCAGGCATTGCCCCACATTTCGGCCAGTCGGCCTTCAAGATAGGCGATCATGGATTCCTTGCGAAAAGTAAAAGTTGTTACCTCCAAAGCATAGACTGAAAGTCGGCGGGTTTCAAATGGT
The DNA here is from genome assembly GCA_003251995.1 of Desulfovibrio desulfuricans. Lineage (GTDB taxonomy): Bacteria > Desulfobacterota > Desulfovibrionia > Desulfovibrionales > Desulfovibrionaceae > Desulfovibrio > Desulfovibrio desulfuricans_B. The sequence goes on along the minus strand of QKDT01000204.1, from coordinate 1,002 downwards.
CTTGGGTCGATACTGCCCCGCCGCCACCTCCGGACATGCGGTCTGGCAGCTAGCCGCCTATGCCTACCATATGCTTGTCTGCAACGGCAGAACCTTTCTTGCGGGCCTTGAGCAGCTCTGCACCGATGGGTTTGCTGGCGCAGGCCAAGCGCACCACACGGGCCAGATCAGCGTCGTCAAAACGCGGGTTACGCAAAATCCCCCGCAGATGGTATTCCCTGTCATCAAACAGGCAAGTACGCAGGTTGCCGTCGCTGGTAAGGCGCAGCCGGTTGCAGGTGCCACAAAAATGGCAGGAAACCGCAGTGATAAATCCCATGCGTCCCTTGCCGCCCTGCACGTCGTACATGCGGGCCGGGCCAGCCTCTGCACTGTTATCCTGCACGGGATCAAGGCGCACACGCCGTTCTGCCTCGGCCCGTATTTCGTCGGCAGCCCAGAAGGTTTCCGGCCCCCAGAGGGTACCGCTGCCCATGGGCATAAATTCTATAAAACGCAGATCAATGGGCATGGTGCGCACGGCGTGAACAAAGTCGTCCATCTGGCTGTCATTGACACCGCGCATGGCGACGGCATTGATTTTTACACGAATGCCAGCACGCAGCAGGCCATCCAGCGATGCCAGAACAGCGGGCAGCATATCACGCCCCGTGACCCTGGCGAAGGTCTCGCGGTCAAAGCTGTCGAGCGAAAGGTTGACGGTGCTTACCCCCACAGAACGCAGCAGCGGAATGTGCGGCTCAAGCAGGGTACCATTGGTGGTCAAACGCAGATCAAGGGCTGGATAGCGCGAGTGCAGCAGGTGCAACAGTTCGTCACAGCCCTTGCGGGCAAAAGGCTCGCCCCCGGTCAGCCGCACCTTTGAAACGCCCAGGGCAGCCATCATACCCACAAGGCGCGCCATTTCTTCATACCGCAAAACCTTGGGGTGCGGGATAAACTTTTGGTTTATCTCGCTTCGGCAATAGGCGCAGCGCAGATTGCAGCGGTCTGTGACAGAAA
>QKDT01000254.1 GCA_003251995.1 Desulfovibrio desulfuricans | reverse complement strand
CCGCCTGTATCGGCCTTGGGTTGATCGTGTTGGGCGTGATTGTCATACATTTTTTTTCAGGCTCCATGCCGCACTAGAAACAGGGTTGCGGCAACCCACAGTGTGCTAACAGCTTGTTTTGGCACCAGGGTTTGATATAAAATAAATTTTTTTTGCGTGTTTTCCGCGAGGGCTGCCTATTGACAGACTTTCGCAGACACGCTATGCCCTGTTGTTCAAAAAGCTCTTTTTAGAGCGCAATATCCCATATGGAGGGAAATAATGCCCACGATTAACCAGCTTATCCGCATCGAGCGGAAGGCCGTGGTGAAGCGCAAGAAGACCCCCGCCCTGCAGGCTTGCCCGCAGCGCCGTGGCGTTTGCACCCGCGTTTACACCACCACCCCGAAAAAGCCTAACTCGGCTCTGCGTAAGGTCGCCCGTGTGCGCCTGACCAACGGCATTGAAGTTACGGCCTACATCCCCGGCGAAGGCCACAACCTGCAGGAACACTCCGTGGTGATCATCCGCGGCGGTCGTGTAAAAGACTTGCCCGGTGTCCGTTACCACATCGTGCGCGGTACCCTTGATACGTCCGGCGTTGCCGATCGTCGCAAGAGCCGTTCCAAGTACGGCGCCAAGCGTCCCAAGTAGTTTTTATTCTTTCGGCGCGTGCCATGCGGCCCGCCTGGCTGCTTCCCCTGGGAAGCGCCGGTCGCCGCGGGGTTTGGTGCCGCCGCAAAACAAGCATGAAGGAGAAACCCCATGCCCCGTAAAGGTCCTATCCCCAAGAGGGAAGTGCTGCCCGATCCGTTGTACTCCAGCCGCCTTGTCACCAAGTTTGTGAACAGGCTGATGTTCGACGGCAAGAAGGGTGCAGCCGAAAAGATTTTCTACAGCTCCCTTGAGACCCTGGCTGAAAAGACGGGCGAAGAACCCATGCGCGCCTTTGAAAAGGCCCTGGACAACGTGAAGCCCCACATGGAAGTTAAGGCCCGCCGCGTGGGCGGTGCCACCTACCAGGTGCCCATGGAAGTGCGCCCGGAACGTCAGGTTTCCCTGTCCATCCGTTGGCTTATCAACTATGCGCGTTCGCGCGGTGAAAAGGGCATGACTTCCAAGCTCTCCGCCGAACTGCTGGATGCTTTCAACGGACGCGGCGGCGCGGTGAAAAAGCGTGAAGACACGCACCGCATGGCCGACGCGAACAAGGCTTTCGCTCACTACCGCTGGTAAGAGGGCCTTCCGCTTTATATCTGAATTCAGCCCGACGCCGCGTCCGCAAGGAAGCGGCGTCGGCTTTGCACCACACCGCATCCGCAGTATGGAGGAAACACCGTGTCCCGCACCGTTGCTGTAAACAAACAGCGCAATATCGGCATTATGGCCCATATTGACGCAGGCAAAACTACCACCACCGAGCGTATTCTTTTTTATACCGGCGTTAACCACAAGATCGGCGAAACGCACGACGGCGCCTCCACCATGGACTGGATGGAACAGGAACAGGAGCGCGGCATCACCATTACCTCCGCCGCGACCACCTGCTTCTGGAAAGACTGCCGCATCAACATCATCGACACCCCCGGTCACGTTGACTTCACCATTGAAGTTGAACGTTCGCTGCGCGTGCTCGACGGTGCCGTGTGCGTGTTCGACGCCGTTGCCGGCGTGGAACCCCAGTCTGAAACCGTTTGGCGTCAGGCTGACCGCTACAATGTTCCGCGTATCTGCTTCGTGAACAAGATGGACCGCATCGGCGCCAACTTCTTCCGCTGCGTGGACATGATTCACGACCGTTTGGGCGCCAAGGCTGTGCCTTTGCAGTTGCCCATCGGCAGCGAAGACAAATTTGAAGGTGTGGTGGACCTGGTGCTTGGCAAGGCCATCCGCTTTGACAAGTCCTCCAAGGGCGCGGAATTCACCATTGAAGACGTGCCTGCCGACATGAAGGATCTTTACGACGAAAAGCATCACGAGATGCTGGAAGCCGTGGCAGAAGAAGACGAAGCTCTGCTCGAAAAGTACCTTGGCGGCGAAAGCCTCACCGAAGAAGAACTCATCTCCTGCATCCGCAAGGCCACCATTGCCCGCAACATCGTACCGGTGCTGCTGGGTTCCGCGTTCCGCAACATGGGCGTGCAGCCCCTGCTTGACGCCGTGGTGGATTACCTGCCTTCTCCGGTGGACATCCCGCCCATGCCCGGTCACATCGCCGGTAAGGAAGAAGAAGTTGTGGAATGCCATTGCGACGACAAGGAACCCCTTGCCGGCCTGGTGTTCAAGCTCTTCTCTGACCCCTTCATCGGTCACTTGTCCTTCTTCCGTATTTATTCCGGTTTCCTCGAATCCGGCATGACCGTGTACAACGCCAACACCGGCAAGCGCGAACGCATCGGCCGCATCCTGAAGATGCACGCCAACAAGCGTGAAGACGTGAAATGGGCTGGCGCTGGCGACATCGTGGCTCTGGTGGGCCTGAAGAACGCCTCCACCGGTGACACCCTGTGCGACGAAAAGCGCGAAGTCATCCTGGAATCGCTGAACATTCCTGATCCGGTTATCGAAGTTGCCATCGAGCCCAAGACCAAGGCCGACCGCGATGCTCTTTCCGCCGCTCTGAACAAGCTGGCTAAGGAAGATCCTTCGTTCCGCGTGAAGGGCGACGATGAAACCAACCAGACCCTGATCGCCGGTATGGGCGAACTGCACCTGGAAATCATCGTTGACCGTCTTACCCGCGAATTTGGCGTGAACGCCAACGTGGGCAAGCCTCAGGTTGCTTACCGCGAAACCATTTCCAAGCCTGCCAAGTCTGACCTCAAGTACGCCAAGCAGTCTGGTGGTCGCGGTCAGTACGGTCACGTTGTTATCGAAGTTGAACCCAACCCCGGTAACGGCTACCAGTTTGTTAACTCCATCACCGGTGGCGTTATTCCCAAGGAATACATCCCCGCGGTGGACAAGGGTATCAACGACGCCCTGAAGTCCGGTGTGCTCGCTGGCTTCCCCGTGGTTGACGTGAAGGTCACCCTGGTGTTCGGCTCCTACCACGAAGTCGACTCTTCGGAACAGGCCTTCTACGTTGCTGGCTCCATGGCCATCAAGGACGGCATGCGCAAGGCTACCCCTGTGCTGCTCGAACCCATCATGGACGTGGAAGTGGTTACGCCCGAAGAATACCTTGGCGACGTCATGGGCGACCTCAATGGTCGTCGTGGTCGCGTGCAGAGCATGGAAGCCCGCGCTGGCGGCGCACAGAGCGTGCGCGCTCAGGTTCCGCTGTCCGCCATGTTCGGCTATGCCACTGACCTGCGTTCGCGCACTCAGGGCCGCGCCACCTTCACCATGCAGTTCGACCACTACGAACGCGTGCCCCAGGCCATTGCTGAAGAAATTCAGAAGAGCCGCACATAGTCTGATCAGCGGCATTGCCGCTTGAGGCTTTATATGGCGGGGGAGGAAGCGTTAGGCTTTCTTCCCCGCCTTGCTTTTGGGCAGGGCATGAAATTAGCAGTTGTTGGCAAGCCCGGAAAAGGGCATTCTGCTGCAACGGATACGTGAATCTGGTCAATATTTGCGCACGCTTCGGCACCTGCCGGGGCATATACGGCACAGTCAACGATGCTATGGAGTAGGTGATGCAGGACGATCTGCCAAAGGGTTTCAGGGCTGGTGCAGCGGGTGCCAATTTTAAAAAAGCGGGCCGCGACGACCTTGGCATAATAGTTTCGGATACAACCGCCGTGCTGGCGGGCATGTTTACCCAGAATCTGTTCAAGGCCGCACCTGTGCTGGTGTGCCAGGAAATACTGGCAACCCGCGGTACTGCACGGGCTGTTCTTGCCAATTCCGGTCAGGCCAACGCCTGCACCGGTGACGAGGGTCTGTCCAACTGCCGCGCCACACAGGCCATGGTTGCCGGGATGACCGGCCTGGAAGCCGACGAAATTTTGCCGCTTTCCACAGGCGTTGTGGGCGCGCACCTCAAGATGGATCTCTGGCTTGATGCAGTGCCCAAGCTTGTTAGAAATATCGGCACGCGTGATGCAGAGGGCTTTACCCGAGCCTTTATGACCACTGATGCCTTTCCCAAGTTTTCCATGCGCGAGGTGACGCTTTCGGGCGGTACTGTGCGCCTTACTGTTATGGCAAAGGGTGCTGGCATGATCTGCCCCAATATGGCAACCATGCTCTGCGTGGCCCTCACAGACGCCAAGGTGGCGCGTGAACCGTGGCAGGCCATGTTTGGTCGGGCTGTGGAAAAGACCTTCAATCGCGTGAGCGTTGACGGCGATACCTCCACCAACGACACGATTCTGGGCCTTGCCAACGGCGCATCGGGTGTTGTTGCCGAAAGCGCGCAAGATCTGGCCCTGCTT
>QKDT01000129.1 GCA_003251995.1 Desulfovibrio desulfuricans | reverse complement strand
CCTGGCCCACAAGCCCGGCCTCCGCAGCCATGCGCAGGTCAAAGCCGGCACGGCGCAGGGCATCCGCCAGCGATTGCCATTCGCGCCTGGCCCAGCCAAGGCCAAAGCGCTGTACTATCTCATCGCTCAAACCGCGTTTTTCTATATACCTTCTGCACTCTTCTGCTTCAGGGCTTTCGAGGGCAGAGGCAAAATGCCCGGCGGCAAGCTCGTACATGCGCAGCATCTGCTGCCGCGCAGAGCGCTGCTTGCGCTCCTGTCCGTCCCGCTGCGGGTCGCGCGGGCCGCGGTCAATGGATATTCCAGCCTCCGCAGCCAGTTGTTCAAGCGTTTCCTTAAACTCAAGCCCGTTGATGCGGCTGTAAAAATCAAAAATATCGCCCGAAGCGTGGCAGCCGAAACAATAAAAAAGCCCCTGATCTTCATTGACGGAGAAGGACGGCTTTGTTTCCTGATGGAAAGGGCAGGGGGCTACCCAGCGCGGGCCGTTGCGCTTCAGCTCTACATAGCGGCGCACCACGTCAACGATGTTCAGGCGCTCTTTAATGGCGCGGATTGCGTCCTTTGACTGCATGAATCACACGCCTGCTGCTAACGAAAAGTTACAATAGTCATTCCATCGCCACCCCGGTCTTCCGGCGCAAGGGCAAACTGACCCACAGACGGAAAGCCACGCAAAAAATCATGTACCTGACGGCGCAACGCGCCCGTACCCCTGCCGTGAACCACTTCCACCTCTGCAAAACCAGCCAGCAAGGCCTTGTCCATAAATCGCTCAAGTTCGGCAAGCGCCACATCGGCGCGCATACCGCGCATGTCAAGGCGCAGCGATGCAGCCTCGTCACTGCCAGATGTGCGGCCCACAACACCCCTGAGGGCGCTTTTGGCAGGGCTTGGCGCAGCTTGCCCCGGCACGCGTAGGGCCTTCATTTCGGCCCACAGGTTCACGCCGTTCATTTCGAGGCGCACCCGCCCGCGCCGTTCATCCACATCGGTGATGACGCCGCGCTTGTTAAATACGGTGTGCAGCACCTCTTGCCCGGCTGCAAAAGCCTGAGGCTGGGGCAGCACAGACTGGCCCTGAGCCGCTTCATCCTGCTCCGGAGCAAGCGAGGCCCGCAGACGCGACATTTCTTTAAGCGCCTGCTTGTGTGTGGCGCGGCCTTCTTTCCAGGCGCGCATGAGGTCGCCAGCCTTGGTGCGAACCTCGTCGTGCAGGCGGAGGCGCTCTTTTTCAAGCTTTTCACGCACATCCTGCACCTGACGGCGCGCTTTGTCCTGCTCTCGTTTGAGCTCGACGAGTTCTTCCTCGCGCTTGGCAGCCAGATCATTGAGCCTGCCAAGCAATGCGGTGGCGTCCTGCCCGTCTTGCAAAAGATAATGCTCCGCGCGGCGCACAATGCTTTCGGCAAGGCCGTGCTCGCGCGCCACATCCAGTGCCTGGCTGGCCCCAACCTGATCGTAAGCCAGGCGAAACAGGGGCTTTTTGCTTTGCGGATCAAACAGCATGGATGCCGCCCGCGCGCCTTCTCGCGTGAGGGCATAGCTTTTGAGCGCGGGAAAATGCGTTGCCGCCAGAACAAAGGTATGTTTGTCCAGCAATTCGTCAAGTACTGCCTGTGCAAGGGCAGCCCCCTGGGCGGGGTCGGTGCCTGCGCCAAATTCATCAAGCAGCACAAGACCGCTGGCGTCGAGGTGCTTCCAGGCTTTGGCAAGGTGTTCTATCTGGGCAGTGAAGGTCGAGACATTATCCGCAAGGCTCTGCTCATCGCCAATAAAGGCATCAAGCCTGCTGAACCAGGGCAGGTGCGAGCCAGCGCCCACAGGTACCGGCAGACCGCTCAAGGTCATGGCGGCAATTAGCCCCAGCGTTTTGAGGCATACGGTTTTGCCGCCCGCGTTGCCCCCGGTAATGACCAGAGCGCGTTCGCCGGGGCGCAGCACGATGTCCAGAGGGCGCACCTTGCTGTGGGCAGTGGCGGCCTTGGCATCCTTGCCGGATTCGACAACGCGGTTGAGCAACAGCAGGGGATGGCGGGCATCAAGAAGCTGTATGCCTTCAGCCACAGGGGTGAGGGGCAGACAGCGCCCGTCATAAAGGGCGGCAAGCTTGCGCTTGGCCTGCAATACGTCGAGATGGGCCAGCAGCTCGAGGGCCGCACGCGCGCCGGGCAGTTCTGCCTCAAGCAGGCTGCGCAGATAGACAAGAACCTTGCGTTCTTCTTCGCGTTCCTCGCGCTTTAGTTCCTGAAGGCGGTTGTTGATCTCCACCAAAAACATGGGCTCAAAATAGCAGGTTTCGCCCGTTTGCGACCAGTCGTGGATAATGCCCTGCATGCGGCTTTTAAAGTTGGCCTTGAGGGGCAGCACGTAACGGTCGGACGAGAGGGTCATGAACTCGTCTTGCAGGTAGGCCAGCATGTTGTACTGCTGGGCAAAATCCTTGACCTTGCGCATGCAGCTTTGGTGCAGGCGGCGCAGCTCGCCGCGCAGACGGTACAGCTCGGGCGAGCTTTCGTCGCGTAGCAGGCCATCATCTGAAATGCAGCGCAGCAGGGCGGCAGTGAGTTGCACAGGAAGGGGCGAGCCGTCAGCCATTGCCAGCAGATGAGGCCAGCGGGTAGCGGCTTCTGGCTGGGCAATGGAGGCGTGGGCATCTCTGGCAAGGCGCAGCACTTCGCGCAGCGCCCAAAAGGCGTCTACATCGGGCTGAAAGGCGTGGGCGCGGCTGCTTGAGGCTGCGCGCAGCATACCGCTGACATCGGGGAAGGAGCCAACGCAAAAAAACGCTCCGCCTGTGGCAGGGCGGCTGGACCAGTCAGCGGCTTCTTCATAAATGCGCGCGGCAAGGGTTACGGCTTCAGCATCTTCAAGGGGTGCGATACTGCGGGCGCGTTCCTGCCCTACGCCAGAAAGACACAAATGGGCAAGATGGTCGGCAATGCGCTGAAATTCAAGAGCGTTGAGCGTGCGGGCGTGGATCATGCGTGAACTGCCTTAAGCGTTGGGGTTGCGCTCAAAAAATGCGCTTGCCCGTGATGCGGAAAAAAGTCGAGAACCGTTGAGCAGTTTACCCTTATGCGGCGGCAACAGCACCCTGTATTCGTGGCATGGTCTGCAACGTTACAGGGCCGTGCCCAGGGGCGTGAGGGGGCAGTGCAAGGGCGGATTGCCATTGATAATGCCCACCAGCCCGGCGCGAGTTTTTGCAAAAATCTGCGCCGCTCTATACCTGCAAAGCGAAGCAGCTTCGCCAGAAAACAAGCATTTCAAGGTAATGGTACTCAAGAATGTTTGCTTCAAAACGAGGCGACCCCCGCAAGATTACATGCCAACTCAAAACGGGACACTGAAACGGGGGTTTTCCCCATGTGGAAATTCGGCTTGAACCTAGGCCTGTAAGCGCTTTTTGACAGCTTCAGAAAGGGCTTTGCCGTCAACTCGGCCTTTGTGGCCCGCCATGATGGCAGAAATGACTTTGCCCATATCCTTGGGGGAAGTTGCGCCCACTGATGCCACGGTGGCGTCGATGAGGGCTGCAAGTTCTTCAGCCGAAAGAGGCTTGGGCAGATATTCCTTAAGAATGACAAGCTCCGCCGCTTCCTTGTCTGCCAGATCGGTGCGGGCTGCCGCGGTAAACTGGTCGATGGAATCCTGGCGCTGCTTGCCTTCCTTAATGATGATATCAAGCATTTCTTCATCAGCAAGGCTGCCGCCGGGGCGTCGGAGCTCCACCAGACGATTTTTTACCGCAGTCTTGAGGAGGCGCAGCACGGTAAGGCGCACACTGTCCTTGGCTTTGTAGGCTTGCACATAGTCTTTTTCGATCTGCTCAAAAAGCGTGGTGGTGACAGTCATGGCGGTGGTGGGGGTGAAGGGTGGAGAAAAGCAGAAAACGCGGGAAGCCCTGGGGCCTCCCGCATAACTGGCCGAATGAACGGAGCGATGCCAGGCATCGCGCGGCCTGCCGCTTGCAGATGGTGTTCTGCCAAACGGCGCAAGGCATTACTGCCTAGGCCATGTTCATCTTCCTGATTTTTTTCATCAGCCGCTTCCGGGCGGCGGCCTTCTTCTTTTTGCGCATAACGCTGGGCTTTTCGTAGTGCTGGCGCTTCTTCATTTCAGAAAGAACGCCCGCCTTTTCTACCTGCTTCTTAAAGCGGCGCAGTGCGATGTCGAAGTTATAGTCGTCGTCATTAAGAAAAACTCCGGGCAAGAAAATCACCCCCTTCGGCGGTGGGGCATGGACGTAGACCATGGCCCGCAAAATATGAACTGCTCTTGTAGCCCGCACTTGAGAAAAAGGCAAGCCTCAAGTGCGAAAAAAAGAATATTTTTCGCCGCAGGGTTGGCAGCTTTTCAAAA
>QKDT01000008.1 GCA_003251995.1 Desulfovibrio desulfuricans | reverse complement strand
CAGAATAAAAATAAATGGGGGAAGAAATCATGACCAGGCTGGCGTCATTGATAAGTTGAAAAACTTCCTCAGCCTGATCCATCATTGCACACTGGTTGCTCCCAGGGAGGGGGCGGTCTGCCAGAATGCATTTGTGTGGCGGCTTGGCACAGCCGCCACAGCCCGTGCAGGGCGAAAATGCATAATCTCGCAAGGCTACTGTGCGCGCACTGATTCCAGCTTCGGCCATTCCATTTTTAAAAAGGGTTGCCACCGAATCAGAAACGCCGCCAACATGAGGGCTGCACTGTAGCACAAGGACGTTGTTCATAGCTGAAATTCACCGCAAAAAGGGTTGCTTTTTTTCTCATCGCCAATGGTGGTGGAGGGGCCGTGCCCAGGGTAAACCACTACATCTTCAGGTAGTTTGAAGAGTACTCCCGTCACGGAGCGCAACAGGCAATCGTGGTCGCCACCGGGAAAGTCCGTGCGACCAATGGAGCGGTAGAAGAGCGCATCGCCAGTGAATACGAGTTGTTCGGTAGGAAAGAACAGCGAAACCCCGCCGGGGGTGTGACCGGGGGTCGCCAGAACCTGACACTCCATTTCGCCAAAAGAGGTAGTTCCCATGGGCATGGGCTGCGACGGATACGGAGTTACCGAAGGAAAGCCCCACAGTCCGCCCTGCGCGGATTCTGTCCCATCCAGGCAATCGTCATCGGTGCTGATGTACACCAGCGCGCCCGTGGCCTTCTGCAAGTCCGCCACTCCGTACACGTGGTCAAAGTGCCGATGGGTGATGCAGATGGCAGCCAGTTTCAGGTTGTGCGTTGCCAGATATTCCAGCATGGGTTGCGGTTCGCCGCCCACGTCGATTGCTACGGCCTGCTTGCCGCTGTGGATAAGGTAGCTGTTGGTCTGCAAGGGGCCCAAGGGGAAAGTGGCAACTGGCATAAATATTCCTTTGGCTTATCGATATCAGGCGCGCAAAGGTTTGCTGGACGCAAGATTACCGACTTTAGATATACTATCGTGGATGATTTGGACAAGCAAGAGCGCCGCACGCAAACAACGCGGCATCTGTAACATTTTTGACTGTATTACTCCGGTACCCGTACAGTTAGCTGCACAAGGGGGCAAAATCAAGTAAGGCGCTAGGTGTGGCTGACAAGGGGCTGGCTGCAAAAAAAAAGCGGAAAAACGGCTGACGGCAATGCCATTGTGTATTCATTCTTGAAATTTTCTAGACAACCGGCGCTCGTGACACTACAATTTGAGGATGCAAAAAAATAGCCCGCAGCTCGAACTCGCGCGTGAAGACCTCATGGAAATGGAAGGCCTGTTGTGTGAACAACTGTCTTCATTCCTGACCTTTTCAGGGCATGCCCTGTATTTCCCCACCAGCAAAGCTTCAGAAGAGCCGCAGTTGCTGGCGCGCGAGCGCAGGCTGTTGCTGCCCTTGCGGCGTGGCGACCAATTGCTTGGCGTTGCCATGCTGCACGGCGTCAAGGCGCGTACCGTGCGCCCTCTTTTGCCCTTCTTGCCCGCCATCGTGACCCTGTGCCTGGAAAATCTTGCCAGAGCCAAGGCCATGCGCACAGACTCCGTTACCGGTTTAGCCACAGAGCAGACATTGTTTGCGCAGATGGAAAATGCCGCAGAACGCTTGCGCGCGTATCTGGAAGAACCAGGGGCGGAAGCAAGCGGCCCCGCGCCGTTGCATTGGCTGTGCATGGGGCTTGTGCTGCTGCGGCTTGCCAATGGGGACTCCATCGTGCGCCGGGGCGGACACGCCTTTGCAGAAAAATATCTTATGGCGCTGGCTGATGCCTGCCGCGAGGCCTTGCCCTCGGATGTGCTGGCAGCCCGTGTGGGGCGCTGGGAATTTGCCTTGCTTTTCCCTGCCAGCGGGCGCGGTGCCTGCCACAAGCTGGCACGTGCCGCTTTAACGCGCATGGAAGCTGTGCGCATGCCCTATCCGTTGTTGAAAAAGCCTGTGCGTCCGCGCCTTTGTGCCGGTCATGCCCTGTATCCCCAGGATATGCGCGGTACGGAAATGTTGCTTGAAATGCACGATCAGGCTCGTTTGTGCATGGACCGCGCCCGTCTTGCCGCGGATGTTGCCGGGCAGGATGCCGACTACGCCGAAACAGTGGAAAGCCGCATCATGCCTTTTGCGCGCATATTGCAAGAGGGTGGCATGGTGCTGGAATCTTTGCCACTGGGGCGCGTGCGCCTGAGCCTTGGGCGTCAGGCCAAGGCCCGCGAGGGTATGCGTTTTGCCCTGTGGGGCCGGGCAGAAAACGGTTCGCCGCGCTACAAGGGTGAGCTGGTGGTGCTGCACACGCGGGATACTGATTCCGTTGCCGAGGCGCTGCACCTGGTTGACGTTACCTGCCGCCCAGAAGTTGGCGACAGGCTCACCCTGTTGGGCGAAGCACCAGTGCTGAGCCCTGATCTGGACGAGCAGGATTTTTCCGCCGCGCGCCCGTCGATCCCTGATGCTGCGGCAGCGGCTCTGGAGCAGGATCAAAAACAGACGCGCAAGCAGGGCCAGAAACAGTGCCAGGCCGGATCTGGCGAAACAGAAAAATCTGCGTCTGCTTCGGCGCCCAGCGTGGAATGTGAAGGCGGACTGTGTGGACACGGCGATTTTTTGAACCGCTTTGCTGTGGAGGCGGAACGCCGCAGTCGTTTTACGCTGTGTTTGCTGCGGCTTGAGCCGGGCAATGCCGATGCTGGGGATGGCGCGCTGGACGGAACCCATGATGCAGCAAACAGGCAAGGCAGCATAGACACGGCCCTGCTTGTCTGGCGCTCTGCGATTGAGCGCGCGCAGACGGGGCAGGCCCCAAATGAGGCGCAAGGGCCGACGCAATCCCTACATCTGCCCCTGGCGGGGCGTTACGGCAGCAACAGTCTGATATTTTTTCACCCGGATGCGGAGGCCCAGTCCCTTGCATCGCTGTATGAGGACGTGTGCGGCGAGCTGAACCGCCGTGGATTTTCCGCCGCAGTGGGTCTTGCGGGCTATCCCTTCCTTCAGTTCCGTCGTGGCGAAATGCCCGACTACGCCATGAAGGCGCTGGAATACGCATTATTGCTGCCAGATCCCAAGGTCGGGGTGTGCAATTCGCTTGCGCTCAATATCAGCGCCGACAGGCGATACAGCCTTGGCGATGTTTTTGGCGCGGTGGAAGAATACAAGCTGGCGCTGCTGGCTGATGAGGCCAATGCCATGGCCTGGAATTCGCTTGGCGTGTGTATGGCTGCCCTTGGGCGGCAGCACGAAGCCCGGCGGCATTTTGCGGAAGCCTTGCGGCACGGGCCGGACACAGCCCTGGCGGAGCAGATTTATTACAATCTGGGCACTGTTTGTCAGGGGCTTGGTGAAAGGCGGGCGGCAGCCCAGTATTACAGGCAGTGCGTAAAAGTTTCTCCCGAGCATCTGTTTGCCCACATCCGGCTGGGGCAACTGTGCGAACAAGGCGGCAGAAGGGCAGATGCCCGTCGGTTTTATGAGAAAGCCGCTGCCATAGAGGATGCGCGCCCAGGCGCGCCCAGCCTCGCACGCAGGCACCTTGCGCGTGTGGCGGTGCGCCAGCGCAAAGGCGGCGAGGCACGCGAGCTGCTGCACGAAGCCCTGGTGCGCAATCCGCAGGATGCAGCCTCCATGCTGTTGTTGGCGAATATTTATCTGGACAGCAACGAAGACCCCGCCATGGCAGAACTGCTGGCCCGCAAAAGCGCTGGCTTGCACGACAGGCCGGAAGCGTGGGAAACTCTTGCCCGCGCCCTGCGCAAACTGGGGCGGGAAGAAGAAGCGCGCGTGGCTGAAGCCAAGGCCGTGCTGTCGTAAGTTTTTATGCAGGTTGAGGGGGGGGCTGCCTCCGGCCTCAGCTATGCATGATGGTTCTGACCGGTGCAGGGGCATACACCGTAACAACAAACCACGTATGGGGGTTAGCCTGTATTGGCCCGTGCTGGCCTGGGTTGTTTGGGCTGGCTTGAAGTTTGGCTGCCCTGGCTAAGGCTTGGTATTGTGTGGCTGCGGTCTTGCTTATCGTTTTTTTTAACCGCCCTTCGGGGCGGTTTTTTGCGTCTGAAAAAGTATCCCAAACGCGAGCAAGGCCCCCTGTCGCCAGAGGGCCTTGCTTTTATATGATGTTGCAGCGCAAAGGCTATACTTCAAAGAGCATTTCCAGATCTTCGCGCGTCAGGGACTTCCAGGTGTCCTGACCGGGAATAATGGCTTCTGCCACGCCCCGCTTGGCTTCCTGCAATTTAAGAATCTTCTCTTCCACCGTGTTCTGGCAGATGAGCTTGTAGGAGAAGACCTGACGGGTCTGACCGATACGGTGGGTGCGGTCAGTGGCCTGACTTTCCAC
>QKDT01000399.1 GCA_003251995.1 Desulfovibrio desulfuricans | reverse complement strand
TGGAACTCGCTGGAAGCTCAGGCGGGCTATTCCATGCATTCTGGCGGCATGCTGGCAGGGTGGAAGTTTTCCAATTTCAAAGATGGCGTCTTTGGCGAGGTCTTTCACGTTAACGATGCGGATGGCAATCTGGCCCTGCTGCCGCCATCCATTGATCCCGCCGAAGCTGTTATGCTCAGCGATATGGTTCCCACGGGCTTTCACGGCGTAGAACTGGCAGACGTGCAGTACGGCGATTCCGTATTGATTGTCGGCATTGGCCCTGTTGGCCTGATGGCTGTTGCCGGTGCGGCCCTGCGTGGCGCTGGCGAGATTCTTGCCGTGGGATCCCGCCCTCTGTGTGTCGAGGCTGCGCGGGGTTATGGTGCAACAGATATCATTAATTATCACAATGGCGACATTGTGAGCCAGGTTATGGAGCGCACCAAGGGCAAGGGAGTGGACAAAGCCATCATCGCCGGGGGCGATGTGGATACCTTTGCCGAGGTTATTCGGGTTCTCAAGCCCGGCGGGCGCATTGGCAACGTGAACTATCTTGGTTCTGGCGATGCGATAAAAATTCCCAGGGTTGAATGGGGCTGCGGCATGGGCCACAAAATTGTGGCTGGCGGTCTGATGCCCGGCGGCAGGCTGCGCATGGAAAAGCTGGCAAGCCTTATGGTTCATGGGCGGCTGAGTGTTGCGCCACTGCTGACCCATAGATTCAATGGCTTTGATACTATTGAAAAGGCCCTGCTGATGATGAAGGACAAGCCCAGAGACCTGATCAAGCCTGTTGTGGTAATCTAACCGGGCGCGGGTATTAAGGGGCGCTGGATGTGCAATGGCAAGGCTCGCCAGCGAGTATTCGCTTGCAGCTTACGTACTAGAATGAAAGCGTGTTTGAGCGGGTAGTACAGTGCTGTTTTACCATGGCATGTGAGGCAGTTGCCAAAGTGTTTGCCCTCACCAACAGCAAAGCACAGCCATACGCCAATAAAAAACTCCCGGCACACAATCTGTATGCCGGGAGTTTTTTATTTTATAAGCCTTTGTCTGCTAGTTGCCGCCCATAAGCCAGTTCATGGGAACAATGGAAAGCTTGGGGAAGAACAGCAGCAGGAGCAGCATCACCGTTTCCACAACGATGAATGGCACCAGTTTGACAATCAGGTCGGTGATCTTGATGTTACCAATACCACACACCACATACAGCACCGTGCCCACGGGGGGAGTAATAACGCCGATGCCGAGGTTCAGCACAAAGAGCAGGCCGAAGTAGTAGGGATCAATGCCCGCCTGTTGGATCAGCGGATAGAACACCGGCGCAAAAATCAGGATGTTGGGCGTGAGGTCCATGACCATGCCGATAAGGAACAGGAAAATATTGATGCACAAGAGCAGCAATATTGGGCTGTCAATAAGCGGCGAGAACAGTGCGGTCATCTGGTTGGGAATCTGCGCAATGGTAATAAACCAGCCAACCGCCGTAGCCGTTGCCACGATCAGCATAACCACAGAAGTGGTGCGGGCCGCCCGCGCGCTCACGCGCAGCAGTTCGCGGAGCGAAAGCTCACGATAGTACACCACGCAAACAAAAATTGCATAAATGGCTGCAAAGGCGCCGCCTTCTGTCGGCGTAAAAACACCAAAACGGATACCGCCCAACAGCAGCACAGGCATCATAAAGGCAGGTGTTGAATCAATAAGAATCTTGATGGCTTCCTGCCGGGTAAAGCGGATTGTTTCGTTATACCCGTCCTTGCGAACCACAAAGAACCATACCACCATGAGGGCCAGGCCGATAAGGATACCGGGAACAAGACCGATCATGAACAGTTTGGTGATGGAAAGTCCGCTCACCGTAGCGCCAAGCAAAATGAAGTTGGTGCTGGGCGGAATAATGGGGCCAAGGATTGCGCCGGAGGAGATAACTGCGCCAGCGCGACCGGGGTGGTAACCCACTTCCTTCATCATGGGCAGCAGCAGGCCACCGAGGGCGGCGGCTTCACCCACCGAGCTGCCCATCAGGCCTGCAAAAATGATACTGGCGATAATGGCGGCATAACCAAGGCCACCGCGTACACGCCCAATCATAAGCTGGGCCAGTTGGACCACGCGCTTGGAAAGACCGCCCGCCGCCATGATTTCACCGGCGAACACAAAGAAGGGGATAGCCATCAGGGGGTAGTTGTTGGCGCCGTCCAGCATGCTGCCGGGAATAATCATGGCGTCCCACATGCCCGAATGCCACATGAGTACAATGGCGCACAAAACAAGCACCAGAGCCAGCGGAATGCCTATGAGCATGAAGAAGAAGAGGGAGCCCAAAAAGATAAAAAGTTCCATTCTTCTCTCCTAGCCCTTGTGGAAGGTGGAAGCAGGTCTGCGAATCAGGCGCACCATAGAGCGCAGCTCCACAATCAGACCGACAATAGCCATAACGGGCAACGTGCCGTTTACAAAGGCCATGTTGACATCGGTCGCCACAGAGTACGTATCCAGCGTTTGCAGCACGTTGACAACGCCGCCGTAAAACAGCAGGCCAAGCGCAAACAGGCTAAAGCCCGAAGCGAGTATATCCATCGTTTTACGCTTTACGCCGTCAAGGGTGTTTACAAGCAGATCCACCGCAATGTGTTTGTTGCAGATAAACGCTTCGATAGCCCCAAAAAACGTGATGTACATGAAAAGAAAGCGCGCCCATTCTTCGCTCGGCGGGTAGCTGGAAGAAAAGATGTAGCGCAACAGGGCATTGTAAAATACAAGGCCGATCATCCCCAGAAAAATAAGGGCGCAAAATACTTCAAACAGCAATTGCCCCTTGTTTTCTTTTTTGGGTTCCTGTTCCGGCTCAAGGAGGGCATGTACGCCCGGCGCATGATCGAGCGGGAAATCTTTTGAGTTGTCGTCGCTCATAACGAACCTCTGAAAACGCTGCCCTAAATCGCTGGCTACGCAGTGCAGTGCCGATGCTAGCAAGCCTGTCTATGCCGCCGCAGATGGCTGCGTGAAAATTGTTGCAACCCCCGCGACCAAAAAGATCACGGGGGTTTTGTTCAAGAACTGCACAGGCCGGAAAAGTAAGTGCTTTTCCGGCCTGTAAAGCTGGGAACAGTTATTTGGATTGGCGATAGCTGGCGGCGCTGTCCAGAATAGCCTGGCAGTTGGGCACCGTGTCGTAAAAGAGCTTCCAGCTACGCTTGCCGGCTTCAGCCATGTAATCGTGGAATTCCTTGCTGGGCGTGGTGATGTGGCCCTTGTTGGCAAGGATGGTCGCCTTGGCTTTTTCGTCGCCTTCCTTGACCATGGCCCACACATCGTTGGCGGAGCGCTTGGCGGCTTCGTCAAACCATTTCTTATCTTCGGCGGGCAGCGACTGATAGAACTTTTCGTTGATGTAGAGGGAGTGGATCACCAGGATGTGACCGGTGAGGGTGATCTCGGGGGTGATTTCGTACATCTTCAGGCTGACGATGTCAGCCAGGGGGCTGTCGCCACCGTCGATGACGCCCTGGTCAAGAGCGCCGGGCACTTCGGCAAAAGGCATGGGCTGACCGCTGATGCCGCATTCCTTGGCAAAGTTGGTGTACAAAGGAATGTTAGGCACGCGCATACGCAGGCCCTTGAGTTCTTCAATCGAGGTCAGGGGCTTTTTGGTGTAGAAATGGCGGAAGCCAAGAGGGAAGGCATTCATGGTGCGAAGGCCGGACTTTTCAGTAAAGCCTTCGTTGATCAGTTCAAAGGTCTTGCCTTCCATGGCGCGGCGGGCATGGTCGAGGTCATCAAACAGCATGGGGGTTTCAAGCATGGCCATGGCGGGGTGCAGAGCAGAGGTCTGCGTGCCGGTGGCGCACATCTGAATGATACCCTTACGGGTGGCGGCAATGTAGGCGTCTTCCTTGCCAAGCTGGCTGTTGGGGAAGACCTGAACTTCATATTTGCCTTTGGAAAGTTCGGCAAGATATTTGCCAAAAAGGTGCATGCCGAGCGTTTCCGGCTCACCTTCGGGCTTCATGCCCGCGATCTTGATGATGGTTTTAGCCTGAGTGGCAGGGGCAAAACCAAGAGTCATGCCGCAAACAAGGCCCAGAGCAACAAGCAGTGCTACAATACGTTTCATCCTGTAAACCTCCTCGCTAGTAAAACTTAAATGCCGTTTGACAATGAAGACTATCCCTGTCCACAGCAGGGGGGCAGTTATGACCAGCCGACGCAGCCAAGCGCATTACTGCTCTTCGGCGTACCAGGCTCTGACGGGTCAAAAGCTGAGGCAAACTTAAGTGACGATCTACCTAAAATTCAACTGTTCTTTGCAAAAAAAGCTCGAATAAGTCTCTATATCCTCTATTCACGCCGGAATGATTTTTTTCAACAAGAATGTAGAAAATAA
>QKDT01000214.1 GCA_003251995.1 Desulfovibrio desulfuricans | reverse complement strand
TGATGAAGTGCTGCGCCGCCTCAAGGTGCTGTACCCCGATTTGCCGGTTATCATGCTCACCGGGCATGAAGCCGTGGACGATAACGGCACAAACCCCATGGCTCAGGCCTTTGCCTGCCTTACCAAGCCGCTGAGTTTCAATGTTTTTCTGGAGACGCTGCAAGCCGCCGTGCGTGAAGGCAAGGAATGCGCATCCAACGGAGGCAGGTCATGAATGAAAGTCAGTGCATGGCCCGCTTACTGGCTTCAGCCGTTCACGATATGCGCAACGTGCTGGCTGTCATTCGTGAATCTGCCGGTCTGGCTCAGGATCTGGCCTCTCTGGCTGGCGGCAAGGCTGTAGCCTCACCGGGTTTAGAGCGGCTTTCAACCGCACTTGGTGAAGTGCAGCGTTCAGTTATTCAGGGCGCGGCTCTTTCTGAAGCCATGGATTTCATGGCTCAGGCCGGAGGGATGGAGCCTGGCAACGCTGGCCCCTGCGACCTTGCGCGGGTGAGTCGCAGTTTCTGCCTGCTTGCGGCACGGCAAGCGCGCGCGGCGCAGATACACCTGACCAGCGGCGAAACCGATGAGCCTGTATGGGCCAATGTGCCACCGCTGGCAGTGCTGCGATCATTGCTGGAAGTGTTTGACCTCTGCGCCTCGGTGGGCGGGCAGGTACACCTGCGCCTTACCGCCGGGCGGCGACAGAAGGAAGAAGGCATCATTGTTGAGGCGCTGGAAGGGGCCAACCGCGAAATGGCCCTTGCAGCAATGACAGGCAGCCCCATGCTTGACGGCATGCGCCCCGGTTGGCGCGCAGCCCTTATGCCATGGCGTGATGCCGGACCAAGATTTTTTCTTTCCATTTTGGCCTGCGATAGCGAAGGCGAATAACTGGCGTCGGCATGTTGCCGGCCATTCAAGGAGTATTCCATGACCAAGGAAGACATCAAAATCCTGTTGGTGGACGACGAAAAGCAGTTTGTGGACACGCTCTCGGAACGCCTGGCTATGCGCGGCTTTGAGGCGCGGGTGGCCTATGACGGCCCTGAGGCCCTCAAGGCTGTGGAGCAGCCCACCGACGTTATCGTACTTGACCTGCGCATGCCCGGCATGGACGGCTTTGAAGTGCTGCGCAACGTCAAAAAGAGCAACCCGCAGGTGCAAGTCATCATTCTTACGGGTCACGGCGGAGATGCGGAAGAACAGACCGCCTATCGCATGGGCGCTTACAACTTCCTCAGAAAGCCCATGGACATTGACGAATTGCTGAACAGCATCCGCATGGCCTATCGCGACAAGCTTGAAAACGCCATGGTTGCCGTTTCTCTGGCTGAAGGCGGCGACTTTGATTCCGCCCGCGACGTGTTGAACGAAAAAGACGTGCTGGAAGAGCACGGCAAATAGCCCTGGTGCAATATTGGTCGTAGGGGCCGGATGGAGCGCATCCGGCCTGCGTCACGAGCATTTTGTCTTACTTGTTTGGGGAACACGCCCTTAGCGTCGTGTTCCGGCAGTGGTTCGCCATAGGAGTTCGCCATGCGTGTGCTTGTTGTGGATGACGAACCTGCCTTTTCGGAACCATTGGCTGAACGCCTGGCTTTGCGTGGTTATGAAACAGCAACCGCGCAGGATGCTGACGCGGCCCTGGACGAACTGGCGCGCGGTCCCCGCGACCTCATATTTCTTGATGTGGGGCTGCCGGGTATGGACGGCGTGGATCTGCTGAAAATTCTGCGCGAGCGCTACCCGCAAAGCGATGTTGTGATGCTTTCCGGCGCTGGCGACATGAGCAAGGCCGTACAGGCCATGCGGCGCGGCGCGCTGAACTGGCTCTCAAAGCCTGTTGGCATGGATGGTATCCTTGCAGAATGCCGTAAAGCCGCGGAGCGCGCTGGCGCAAGGCAGGAGGCCGCCCGCCTGGCGGAGGCCGCCCGCTGGCGCAGCCTTGGACGGGTTGCGGAAGGTGTGGCCCATGAGGTCAACAATCCGCTGAACATCATGGTTCAGGCTGCGGGTCTTATACGCGATTGCCTTGAAGAGCCGGAAGCGGAAGCGCTGCCAGACATCGAAGAGGTGCGCGAGGCTGTTAATACAATCAGGACGCAGAGCCTGCGGGTGCGCGAAATAACACGCAAGCTGCTTATGGTCGGTCACGGGCTTGATCCTCGCGTGGGAGCGCTTGATGTGGCTGACAACGTGGCTCAGGTCATGCGCTTGCTTGGTGAACGCATGGAAAACGCCCATGTGCGGTGCGATGTATCGGTGCCGCAGGGCGAAGGTGCGCTCCGGCCTTTGGGGTCAGCACCAGAATTGCAGCAAATATGTCTGCACCTGCTGGAAAATGCCCTGGATGCGCTTTGCGATGTTGATTCCGCCCCAGAAAAATCTGCGGAAAAGCAGGAAAAGACCACGGTAGCGGAATCGAAAACAGGGCAGGGACCGATAGCTGCCAACACAGATTTTGCTCCGGTTGATGAGTGTCCTGATGCGCAGACAATGCACAAGCAAGACCGCCAGATAACCCTGACCGCAGCCACCAGGCGCGACGCCCAGGGGCGAGACTGGTATGATCTTGTGGTGCGCGACAATGGCCCCGGCATTGCCGAGGACATCATGCCGCACATATTTGAGCCTTTTTTCAGCACTCGCGCACTGCAAAGCCCGGTTGCCGCGCATGCTTCAGGCGGCAAGACCCTTGGTCGATATGTGGGGCTGGGGCTTGCGGTTGCCCGTTCTCTGGCCCATGCACGTGGTGGAGAGCTTACCGCAGCCAATACGCAGCAGGGTGGTGCAGAATTTTGCCTCAGCCTGCCCCTGGCGGAACCGTTGGGTGAACAGTCTGCCCCAAGGGCAGAAGCCTAAAGGCTAAAGCACAATTTTTGGATCTTGCGCACAATGGTCAATAGCCGACGCTTGCGCCCCCTATCACCTCCATGCGCCCCAAGCGTTTACGGTGGATGCCCCCTACCAAGGGTTCTGGTGGGGGGCTGCTCTTTTGTGGTGCGCCGGGCAAAACCTGTGAGTTCCCAGGGGGAGGGCGGTAGGCCAAAGTCATTGCGATGGGTTGTTTCAATGTTGCAGTGATCTAAAAAAGCCCTGCCATTTTTGTGGCAGGGCTTTTTATTGTGAAGATCTCTTTCGTATTTTTGCAGTGCCACGGCTGTGCCGCAGTGCTGAAAAACAGAATATGTCTGCGTGCAGGGCAGCTAATCGGGCAGTGCCACGTCAGTCTGAAATCCTGCCGCTACACATTTGGCAATGAGGTCGCCTGATCCGTCGTATATTTTGACATCATAGTTCAAAATATGCTTGCCGCTACGCACCACAAAGGCCTCTGCCGTGAGCGGCGAAACCCTGCCGGGTCGCAGGTATTCAATGGTGGTATTAAGGCTGACCACGCCATAATCCTTGCCAGCGTTGGCAGCAGAGCCAAAAGCCACATCTGCCAGGGCAAATATGGCTCCGCCATGGGCCATACCCATGCCGTTTTTATGGTTTTCAGTGATCGGCATGGTCACCTTGGCGTATTCAGGCGTAGCGCTTTCAATGGTCATATCCAGGTAGCGCATAAGTTTATCGTGTTTTTTCACGTAGTTCTTCATTTCTATCTCCACACTGGGCAATTGTAGTCAGGGCTGCCCTGGCGGTTACAAGATCTGACACACTCCTGCAAAACCACGAGCCGAAAATCCGTGGTCTGGCATGGGGGGCGTCACAAAGCTTCAAGAAAGTTTATTTTCCCAATAGCCTTGCTCTTGTGAAAGAAGACGGGCTGAAGGCCTTGGCTTTCAGCCCGCTTTGCATCAGTAAAAGCAGGTCTGGATTAATCGACCTGTTGGATACCGTCCAGTTTCCAGTGTCCACCTGTTACGGGGCGAACAAAATGCCATACCTCGCGCGCAGAGGTCGGGGTTTGCTGACCCGGGTCTTCGCGCAGCAGAACATCAAAAAACACTTGGGCGTACTGGTCTTCGCCCTCGTTGGTGACACCCAGCAACTGGGCGTTGACCAGCAGAATTTCGGTGGTGCTCGGCTTGGGGTCTGCCTCCATCTGTTCCCGCACGGATGATTGCACGGCCTCCGTGGCAAACTGCGAAATGTCGCTCATGTCGCGCTTGTCCCAGGCAGCTTGCAGGCGGGTGTAGGCCATCTTTGCCCCACGCAAAAACTCATCGGCGTCAAAACCGGGAGGCATGGGGATTTGCGGGCCAGGGGTTACGCCTTCATCAGACGAGCCACTCTGACTGCGCAAGGCATCCCATCCATTGCTCGAGGTGTCGTCACGCCTCATGCCCGCTGTTTCCTGCGCATTGTAGGAGCCTTGGGCCCCAGCGGAGGCTTGCGTTGGCCTTTGTGAGCCGCGAAAGGCCGAAAACAGCTTGAGGCCAAGGTAAATCA
>QKDT01000334.1 GCA_003251995.1 Desulfovibrio desulfuricans | reverse complement strand
AGTATCTATCGGTATAGAATCTAAAGCGTTTTGATCGGTAGCCGCCAAGGCAGCAGACTGGGCGACTTCCGTGCTTTCCGCACTTTCGGTCTGTTCCGGCTTGCTGCCCCACTGGGCCGCAGCAGAAGCTATGGCGGCAGTTGTCGCAGACGGAGCGGCCTCATGCGCGGCTGGCTCCTCACCCACGGTATACGGGGCAGTATAGCCAGCCTCTTCCATCAGCATCTCCAGCACCGCGCTGGTGGAGCCGCGTCCCCCCACGGTGCTGGTGCGCAGCACATAGAGTGCGTCGCGCGCACGTGTAAAGGCCACATAGAGCAAATGGACGTTTTCGCGGCACTGACGGGCAAGCTCCTGATGATAGGGCGCGCCCAGGTGCTTTCTGTTGCCCACTGCCAGCCGCAGGCCCTCGCGCTCAACCAGCACGGTTTCGTTGCCCATACGGGCGCGCAGGTCTGTCCACGGCACAATGACCACCGGGGCTTCCAGCCCCTTGGATTTGTGGATGGTCATAACGCGCACAGCGTCCATATTTTCGGGCATGGGCACTTTTTCTTCGCCACTTTTGGCGCGCCAGTGCTCCAAAAAGGTGGGCAGGGTGGCAAGGCCTTTTTCTTCCGCGCTGTGCAGCACCTCCATAAAACGCCGCAAAAAGGTTTCCGCCTCAGGATACCGCCGCTCAACATCCAACCGGGCAAACCATTCAAGCGTCATGTCGTAAGGAGTCATGAGGCCAGACTGACTGTGAAACGGCGCAAGCAGCCGCTGCCATATCTCGGGCCAGCGCTTTCTGAACCGCTGGAACAACGGCCCGCCCTTGGACGAGGCGCACCAGCCCGCTATGTCCTCGTGCGCCAGGGCCGCAGCCTCGGGGTGATCCCTGAAAATACTGCCGCAAACAAGGCTCATAAAGGCGATATCGTCTTCTGGATTATCAAGAAAGGAGAGCAGGGCCACAGCCTGCACCACCAAAGGATGCGCCGCCAGCCGCAAGCTGTTTTCTGTAATCACGGGGATATTTTCGCGAATCAGCCTGTCGGCCACAAGGGTGGCCTTACCGTTGCTGCGCACAAGAATGAGCACGTCGGCCCATGGATGGTGCGGCTCAATATCCTCGCGTAGCAGGACGCACAGGCGTTCAAGCACATCTTCGCCCAGCGATTCGGCATCCACGGAAAGAATGGTTTCAACGCGCACCAGCCCGCCCTCTCGGGCGTTTTGCGGGCATTGTTGTTCTGTGCCTGCAAAGGCGCGCACCAAGCCTTCGGCGGCCTGCCCGCAAATTTCCGGCGGGGTTCCCGAGGGCAAAAGAGCCGCCATGACCTTGGCTGCCGTGTCCGGCTGGGCCAAGGGGCCAAAAATGCCGTTATTGTGCTGCACAATTTCACGGCGGCTGCGCCAGTTGTAGGGCAGATTGTCACGTTGTCCATCGGGTGCCAGGGCTGTCAGCCCCGCATCGTCAAACACGCCGTCAAAAAGCTCGGGCTCGCCACCGCGCCAACCATAAATGGACTGCTTGACGTCGCCCACCCAGGTGAGGGAACCGCCACGCGAGAGCGCTTCTTCCACCAAGGGGCGCAGGGCGTACCACTGCTCCCGGCTGGTATCCTGAAATTCATCCACCAAAAAGTGCGTAAGGCGCGAACCCATGCGGCACAGGGCCTCCGGCACGCCGTTGTCGCTTTCAAGCACCTGACGCGCCATATGCGGAATCAGCAGGCCAGGCAGGCTGCCTTCTTGCCGCTGATTCTGCACAAAGGCCTGCACCAGCGTACGCGCCAGCAAAAGCACCGGGCCAAGGCCCAGCGCCTGACGCAAGAGAGGGGCAGTGTCTATCAGCACCCCGGCGGCGCGGGCAAAGGCCTCATAGGCTTTTTGCACTTCATCGCTGACCACGGGCTTTTTTAAAAACAGATCAGATGCGCTGGCCTTGCTCAAAAATACCGATGTCTTGCACTGCCCGGCGGCGATAGCTTCCACAGCCGCAAGGGCGTTTTTGCTGAAGGTATGCCCGCCGGAGGCAGCGGCAGCCAAAAAGATGTTGGCATGGGTAACTGCCATGCTTTCCACTTCGTAGAGCCGTGCGCGCAACGAATCTGAGGGCGAAACATCATCAAAACGTCCAAGCAACACGTCGTCCAGCAGACCACGCAACTGGTTGAGCAGTTTTTCGCCAGCAAGAAAGCCCGTGCTGTTCTCCCGCCAGGCCATGGCCCGGTATACCTCGCGCAACAGAGAGCGCATGGTTTCATCCCCCTGCCAAGCGCGTTCAAGCAACACGTCAAGGTAGGGGGTGAGCACTTCTTCCGTTGCAAAAACGGGCTGAAAATCGGGATGCAGATCAAGCTCAAGGGCCGCAGCGCGCACAATAAGGTGCAGCAAACTGTCGATGGTGCGGATGTTGAGCGCGCCCATGTCGCGCATGATCACGTCCACCCAGCGGGAGGCCTGCTCGGGGTTAAGCGGTAGCCCCGCCATGGGCTGGGCAAGAGCTGCGCTTTTGAGCTGCCGGATGACGCGGTCGCGCATTTCGGTAGCAGCGGCATTGGTAAAGGTGATGGCAAGGATATCGCCCCAGCCGCAGCCCCCCCCTGGCAAAAGCACGCAAGCTGAGGATGCGGATGCGCTGGCGGGCGGCCCGCTCTGCACCAGCCTTTGCAAAAAGCAGTGGGTCAATTCATAGGTCTTGCCTGAACCGGCAGAGGCCTTAACCTGTCTGAGATGCTTCATACTACCTTGTTACACCGGGGGGAGCATACCCTTGAGCATGCCCTGACCGGTAGATTCAAGCACAGCCCGCCACAGGTCAGAATAAATGTTGAGCTTGCGGCGCTTGCGGGTCACAAGCTCCAGCGGCAAATGAACGTAACGATCCTGAATTTTGCCCACAACCATATCCGTGCGCCCAGCCATGGCGGCATGCACAGCATACTGGCCCAAAAATCCGCAATAAACCTTGTCGTTGGCGTTGGCAGGGATGGACCGGATAAGGTAGCTCGGGTCGATATATTTCAGCGAATGATCAAGGCCTCGCTCTCCAAGATAGGCGCTTATGCTCTTGCGCAGCAGGCTTGCCACGTCGCCCAGCACGGGGTTGCCCGATACATCCTTGGCGGCGTGGTTTTCCATAAGGTGTTGCCCTGCGCCCTCGGCAGCCACTATAACCGCATGCCCGCGCGACCGCAGGCGTTCTTCCAGTGCTGGCAACAGCCCGCCCTCGCCCTCAAGAGCAAAGGGGGCCTCGGGAATAAGCACAAAATTAACTTCTTTGAGGGCCAAGGCCGCCTGGGCGGCGATAAAGCCCGATTCACGCCCCATCAGCTTGACCAGCCCGATGCCGTTGGGCACGCCGTAGGCCTCAGTGTGCGCACATTCAATGGCCTCTGTGGCCTTGAAGGCGGCGGTTTCAAAGCCAAACGACTGGGGGATGAAGTTGATATCGTTATCAATGGTTTTGGGTATGCCAATGACAGATATCTTGAGCCCGCGTGACTGCACCTCTCTGCTGATGGCAAGGGCGGCCTTCATGGTGCCGTCGCCGCCAATGACAAAGAGTACATTAACATTGCTGCGCTCAAGGGCATCCACAATTTCTTCAGAGGATTGCGGCCCGCGCGACGACCCAAGCATGGTGCCGCCAAAACGGTGAATATCCGCCACACTCGCGGGCGTAAGCTCTGTGGGAACGTGCCCGAATTTGGAAATAAAGCCTTCCAGCCCATAGGGTATGCCCAAAATGGAGGGCACGTTATAGGCGTGGAAGGCCTCCATAACTATGGCACGGATGACATCATTGATGCCGGGGCACAGCCCGCCGCAGGTAACAATGGCGCACTTGGCGCGGGTTGTATCAAAATACAGCTTTTTTCGAGGGCCGGCTGCCTCAAGATTTACGCTGAAAGGGGTATCCGCTTCTTCCAGCAGATCCTCATCCACAACAATCTGCACGTTTTTATTGTCGGCCCAGGTGCGATAGGGCAGTACCGAATCAAGCTTGCAGGGGCCAAGCGTGCGGATTTCTGTTTGCAGCGAACAATCTTGCATGATGCCCTCAGCTATTTGCTTAAACCTAGTTCCGCCGAATGGGCGCGCATGGCCTCAATGGAAAGGGCCAAAAAAGCATCCAGCTCAAGCCCGGCCTCGGCGCACTGGCGTATGTTGTCGCGGCACACACTTGCCGCAAAGGCTTTATCCTTCATCTTTTTCTTTATGCTTTTAACTTCCATGCCTTCCATGCCGGTGGGGCGCATGAGGGCCGCGGCAGAAATAAGCCCGGTGACGGTTTCACCGCAACGCAGGGCGTAATCAAAGCGGCTGGCAGGGGCCATTGCGCCGTTCATTTCGGCATTATGGGCGCGAATGGCGGTAAGGGCTTCTTCCGGGA
>QKDT01000336.1 GCA_003251995.1 Desulfovibrio desulfuricans | reverse complement strand
TATCTTCGCCATCAAACTGAATATCGCCTTCATAGGAGGAGCCGATGGAAAGCCGGTTTTCTGCACGAGCAGAAAGAACCTGCAAATCGTTGGTGACAATACCCTGCACCAACGGCTGCCCGGTAGCCAACGACACCGTAAAATCACCACTGCCCTCGTCTACGGTGCTGATATTAACGTAGGTCGCCATTTCGCGCACAAGCTGGTCGCGCTGGTCAAGCAGCGCATTGGGGTTGCTCACCCCGTCAACCGTGGTGGCATTAATCTGCTTGTTAAGCGCGGCAATGCTCTTGGAAAGCTCATTGACCCGGTCAACACCCTGACTGATGGAAACATCCATCTCGCTTTGCAGCGTTTTAATACCGTCTGCCGTGCTGCTGAGCATGTCACTCAGGTTATCGGCATACGAAAGCAGATCTTCGCGCGAGGCGGTATCGCCAGGGCGCTGCGCAAGACCCTGCCATGCAGTAAAAAAGGAATCGAGAGCAGAGCTTATGCCCGAACGATTGGATTCGTTGAAAAGGCTTTCAAGCGAACCCATGATGTTTTCCTGCTCGCTCCAGCGCGAAGAGTTGGAAGACTGACGCACATAGGAGCTTTCAAGAAACGAGTCAAAATACCGCAGCACCTGCTGCGCATTGACCCCAAGCCCCTCGCCGCCTGGCTTGGCGGTAAGGGTGCCTGCATCGCGCTGGTCCACATAGCGGCGGGTATAGCCTTCTGTATCGGCATTGGCGATGTTGCTGCCAGTGACCGAAATCCAGGCTTGCGCGGCGTTGAGGGCCGTACGGCCCACATTCATAAGACCACTGAGCATGACTACAGCCTCCCGGAAATGAGGGCGGCCTGCGTTTGCCGCTGCACGCTCATGCCGCCGCGGCGACCATACGTTTCAGCCTTGGGGGGCATGGCCTGGCTTGTGAGCGCCTGAAGGGTACGGCTGCTTTGATCAAGCAATGCTAACGAAAGATTGGTGTTGCGCGAGGCCTGGCGTGCCACAGCCTGCTCGCTCTTGTCTATATCCTGCAAAAGTTCCCGCAAGGCCGGGCCCAAATCGTCAGGAAGCATGTTGGAATATTCTACCGCCCGCATGCCGCCCAAACTTTTGATGACGGAGGTTTTTTCCACCGCCAACTGGCGGATCAGCTCCTGAATGGAAAATTCAAGAGACACGACGGCATCGGTATCGCGACCAAGAAGGGCGTTATATTCTTCTTCAAGAAGATCGCGCAGCAGGCAAAGGGCCTTGTCCTGACGCGAAAGCGATTCATAAATGGCGTTGTGCATGGTTACCTCCCAGGGCCTTTGTTCTCTACCGAAACACAATTATTGCCCGGTAAGAAAAGGCAGATACTGCCGCCCCGATACAATCAAAGCAAATTCCGTGCCTATAAAAAACTACCATCTCATGCTTGCAGAACCCCGAAACCGTGCGAAAAATTCAGGCAATCTTTTAAAACGGCTCCTCGCTAACGATGAGCGAGCTGCTCCAACCACCCCGAACATGTCCCTTAAGCAGAGCCGGGGGTCGAATCGATCATGGCTGCACTGACTCAAGCTCCTGCTGCCCTAGGGTTTGCCGTAAACATCGGTAGCCGTCAGCGGGGGAATACCCGATGATCCGTTTCTATTGCCAGCGTTCTGCCCGCCTTGGCGCACAAAAATTTGCCCGCCTGTCAGCGGCACTGGGCTTGTCACCCCTTGGGCTGAGGCCGGAGCACCCGCGGGCGCGGCTGGCCCCGTAGCCTGGCCCGTAGCCTGAACAGTCGCCTGGGCGGGGGATTGAATGTTTGCCCCTGCCGCGCTGGCTGGCTGACTGGCAACCATGGCTGCGGGCTGGCCCGCAGGCCCCATGGGCAGCAAACCCACGGGAGACGCCGGGTGCGCTCCTGCGGTTGGCGTTGCTGTCTGCATGGCTGCGGCCTGTGCCTGTTGGGCGTGATAGGCGGCAATGCCAGAGCCCGCATTGCTGTTAGGGCCTAAGTTGTCAGCATTAAGCATGCGTATGGCCCCCTGCTGTTTGCCGGTACGCCCCTTGGGCGGAATATTGGTGGTATAGCGAACCTTTTGCAGCTGGGGGGGCTGTGGTCGCGCCGCGGCTGCCTGCTGCTGCGTGCCAGATTCAAACGCGGACTGACCGCCAAAAATATCCCCCGTAAGCGGCGGAATATCCATGTTAGAATCGTTTTGTCCGGCTCCCTGCCCCATGGCCTGCCCCATGGCCTGCCCAGCACCCTGATTGACAGGCTGTGCAGCTCTGCTTTGCGGCTGGGTAAGGCCCATGCCCATAATCTGCTGCATGGAAGGGCGTACGGTATTGGCCCCCAGCTTGCTGCCAGCCTCAAACTGCGCCATGCGGGCCAGATTGAGGCCAGAATTCATATTGCCGGGAATATTGGTGGTACGCACAATTTTGTGGCGCTCTGGCTGGGCAGAGGCCTGCATTGCCTGCTGGGCAAGACGGGCCGCTTCCTCCGGGTCTTGCCCGCCAGCAGCGGCGTTGGCGCCTGTGAGGGTATTCGCCGCGGCGGAGCCATTTTCCGCTTGCCCGGCATCACGCATGGGAGCAACGCTGCCATACACATTGGCTGCGGCCCCTGCCCTTCTATTCCCGTCCTTTGACGAAGAATTGGAATTGCCATTATGCGCGTCCTCGGCAGGCGGCGCAGGGGGCAGCATGGGGGCGGCATCAGGCGTGAAGGGACGTTGAACGGCAGATGCATCTGATGCCGTGGCGCGGCTGGCGGATGTCAGACTGCGCGAAAGCTGGGCGTACATCATGTCGGCAAGACCAATACCGCCAGCGGATGTCATTTTTTTGGCCAGTTCCTGATCGTACATGCCCTGCCAGAACTGCTCCTCCTTGCCGTGCATCAAGGTGGACTTGGGCAGGGTTTTACGCATTTCTTCCCACATTTTCTGGATAAAGATAGACTCGAAACCCTCGCAGGATTCGCGCAGCTTCTTTTCCTTCTGTGCGGGATCGAGGTTCTTTTTACTAAGATTCCCTACGCTTGCCAGACGCGACTGAAGCTCTTTGCGGGCTATTTCACCAGCATCGGCCTCAGGCGGGATAAGGGCGGTTGACATGGACGTGGTCATTTAAATCACCTCCAAATCCGCGTGCAATGAACCCGATGCCTGCATTGTCCGTAAAATAGATATGAGGTCGCGGGGTGTTGCGCCAATGGCGTTGAGTCCGTCCACCAGCTCCTGAAGGGTTGCACCTTCCACCATCATAAGATGGCGGCTTTCTTCGCGCACGTTGGTCTGCGTCTGCGGCGTAACCACTGTCTGTCCCTGCGAAAACGGCCCAGGCTGCGAAACCTGTTCACTTTCCTGCACGGTAATTTGCAGGTTACCGTGGGCCACCGCCGCGCGGGATATACGCACATCGCGCCCAAGCACCACAGTGCCGGTTTTTTCATCCACTACCACTTTGGCGGCAGTGTCGGGGCTGACATCAAGATTTTCCACCGAGGCCATAAGCGGCACAAGGTTGTTGCGGTACTGGGGCGGCACCTCCATGGTCACGCTTGTGGCGTCCATGGCCCGGGCATAATGCCCGCCCATGGCCCCATTGAGGCGCTCTGCTATTTGCTGCGCGGTAGAAAAATCGCCAACGCGCAGGTTAAGCGTGAGTTTATCCTGCTGGTTAAACTCAAAGGGGATGCCCCGCTCTACAATGCCGCCACCGGGGATAATGCCCACGGTAGCAATATTTTTTGAGGTACTGGCGGCCTTGCCCCCAGCCGAAAAACCACCCACGGTCAGTGCGCCCTGAGCCAGAGTGTATATCTTGCCATCCACACCCTTGAGGGCCGTTTGCAGCAGCACACCGCCCATCAGAGATGTAGCGTCGCCCACAGACGAAACCGTCACGTCCAGACGGGTGCCGGGCTTGGCAGAGACAGGCATGCGTGCCGTCACCATGACCGAAGCCACGTTTTTGATTTTCAGTGATGAGGAATCCACGCCCACGCCCATTCTGTCCATCATGTTTTTCATGGAACTAAGCGTAAATACGGAGTCTTTTTTGTCGCCAGTGCCTGCCAGGCCCACCACCAGCCCGTAACCGATAAGCTGGTTGTCGCGCACGCCGGAAAACGTGGCGATATCCTTGATGCGCACGGCCTGCGCAGGCAAGGCCCAACACACAAACAAAGCGGCGGTGGTAATCCAGAAAGCCGGGTGGCGCAGTATCGTCAATTTCATGGCGCAGACTCCTTGCCGGAATACCGGCACAAGGGGAATTGCAGAAACCATGCCGAACTTTCAGCCATGTTGTTGACCAGACGTGCCAACGTCAAAAGTGCCTTAAGCCAAAGGCATTTGCCGCACCGTGCCGCACCGGCAGCCAAGGCTCTACGGACGCAAAAAAAGA
>QKDT01000206.1 GCA_003251995.1 Desulfovibrio desulfuricans | reverse complement strand
AAGGGGATCGTGGTTGCCGTGGGCAAGAAAAACGCGCACCCCGGCATCGCTCAGGCGGCGGCAGCCGTCACACAGCCTGAGCTGGGCTTTAACACTATGATTTTCCTCGTTATAAACATCGCCCGCAAGGATGAGAAAATCAGGTTTGTCTGTCTCGCACAGCCGAAAGAGGCGCTCCATGGCCTTGAATGTGGCCTCTTGCAGCAGGCGCGCCAGATGCCCGCCCTGTGACGCCGTGCGTGAAAGCCCCTGAAAAGGCGTGTCCAGATGCAGATCGGCGGCGTGAATATAGCGGATGCCGTCCATGTTAAAGCCTCGTGTATGGATTTGTGAGAAAATATTGCTGAAATCTAGACTTTTTCAAAATAAATGACAAGCGCAGCGCTCAATTTCATTATCGCTTTGGTCATGACGGGCAGCTACTTAGTGCAGTTGCATGGTGCGGCGGAGAGGTTGCGTTGCGAAGGCAGACAGATGAAAACCCGGTGCCGGTGGCGGAAGCCTGAAACAAAAAGAGCCAGCCCGCCGGTGCTTCGGGGGCTGGCTCTGCTGATGCAAAAAAGTGGGATGCCGGGCTTATTCCTGCACAGCGGGATTACCGTGAACAGGCAGAAAACCGTTACGGATAAAGTGGTCCACAAGGCCAAAAACAGTTTCGTTGCCACAGAAGTTCCCGGCGGCAATGGCTGCCTTGTACGCGGGCAGATTGGCCTCGAAGCGCTGCAACAGCTCTGGCTCCAGAGTGTGCATATCGGCTTGCATGCCGTAGTTCAGGCGTTCGATGTACAGCGCGTTGAAACGCTGCTCCACCATGGCCTTGAGGGGCAGGGTGAGGATGGGCTTGCCCAGGTGCAGCGCTTCGCCCATGAGTGTGTGACCGCCACCCTGAATAACATAGGAGCAGCCCTCCAGCAGTCGCAAAAAGCCTTCTTCGCTCTTGCGCATAAAAACCACGTTGTCCTCCTGCCCTTCGGTGCGGTCGTAACCGAAGACATAGCAGGTTTTGCGCGTGGCGGCGCGCAAAAAGTCCACCAGTTTGCGGTGGGTGGAATTGCTTTGGTATACAAGCACATGCCCATCGTCGCGCGGGTTGAGCGCAAGCACGCTGTCGCGCAGAATGGGCGGTGCCACGCGCGCTTTGTATTGCGGCAGCACTGGCGGCGCGTAAAAAGATATGATGAGGTTTTCTGCCGTGGGGCGAAAAAGATAGCGCGGGGTGAGGCCCTGAATAAAGGTATCCCACCACATGTTGGGCGGCAGATTGTGCTGGCAGCAGGTGATGATGTGCTGATGGTCGAGGGTCAGGCAGGGGATGCCGGCCTTTTCTGCGGCTCGCGGCACAAAATATTCCAGATCGGTCATGCAGGCATCGGGCTGGAACTCGTCGATCAGGCGCGATACCTGATCAATGTAACGCTGCCGGTGCCACAGCAGGGGCAAGGCGCGGCTGATGGTAGCCGCCATGTCCACCTTGTAGTTTTTGAACACGGTACCCAGATTGGGCAAGCGGCGCACGGGAAATTCCGGCTCAAGAATTTTTGGGGCGTCGTCATCCGCCACAAAAAGAAATTCGTGCCGTGAAAGGCGGCGGGCGATGGTCAGGCCACGCATGGCGTGCCCGTGCCCAGTGCCGTGAATGCCGTATAGTACGCGCGCCATGGTTCTCCTTTATACCTGCCGCGAAAAAGACGACAGGTTTGCGGCGACTAGCCTACCAATGCAGAGCAAGAGCGTCAATTACCTGTCTTGACGCTCGAAGTTGTGTTATCTACCATCATACGTTGATTGTTGGTCGTGACTACCGGCAGCAGGGCGCATCTGCGCCAGCGGAGCAAACATGCAAGAATCCAGCACTGTGGAGAGCCCCAACGGGCCGCTCTGCAACGTGACCATCCCTGTTTTTAACAGGCCCATTGCCACAGAGCGCGCCATCCGCGCCCTGGCTGACACCTCGCGTGAGGTGCCGTTTCATATCACGGTGGTGGACAACGGCAGTGAGCCGGAGCTGGTAACAACACTGCTGCGTCTGCGTGCAGAGGGGCGTATTGACCATCTTTTTTTGTTGCCGCGCAATATGGGCGTGGCCTGCGCAGCCAATGTGGGCTGGCAGCTTGTGCCTGCCCCCCTGTATATGAAGCTGGATAACGATACCGCCATGGTGCGTAAGCACTGGCTGCGTGACCTGCTTGCCCTGTGGAGTCATGGTCAGCCGCTCTCCAACCTTGGGGGCGCGTTTAACCGCGAGATGCTGCGCAAAACGCCCGGCAGTCTGCAAACGCCGCACGGCGAACTTGGCCTGTGCGTGGGCAACCTGCCCGGTCAGGCGGTGATTGTGCCGCAGGCTGTTTCTGCAAAGCTGGGCTTCTGGAATGAGGAATACGGCCTCTACGGCGGCGAAGACGGCGATTACGGTCTGCGCATGCAGGCGGCAGGTCTGCCGCAGTATTATTATCTTGGGCCGGAGTATTTTGAAAATATCAGGGAAGACGACGATGCCCACAAGACGTATGCCGCGCGCGGCATAGACAAGCGCCGGCTGCACCGGGAGCTGGTGGTCAGGGATAACCTGTGCATGGGCAAGCTGTTTATGAACAAGATACTCTACCTTTCCGGCCTGCGCTCACTTATGCCCCTGCGCCGCTACGCAGTGGACGATGTGGACGGGCAGGGGAGGGTTCAACTGACAGAGCGCAAGGAATACAAAGAATTTCAGCGTGATCTTGCGCAGGTTGCCGCAGGCATGAACGCTCGTTTTCGGGAATATCTCATGTCCTACAAACTCGATGATCATACTACGGATGCCGTGCGTCAGATGCTTGACAAGCATGCGCAGTCGGCAAGTACAAATAAGGGGCTTTAATGAACGCACGTAAAATAAGAGAAGACCTGGGCCGCGCCAAGGCCTGTTGCGCGCGCCGTGATACGGAAAGGGCGCTCTTTTTGACAATTAATGCCCTTAAAGAGCTGGGGGGGCAGAGCGCGCCGCTTGATCTGCGGGGTGATTTTCGGGCAGCCGTGATTGATCTTGCCGCGGACCCTGAGCTTAAAGCTGCGGGAGCGCCGTCCTTTGCCTATGCGCCAGGTGCAGAAAAAGAGCTGCTGCAAACCCTCTCGCAAGTTTACCGCTCCCTGAAAGGGCAGGAAAAGGAAGAGGAATATCAGGGAGCCTTGCAGCGTAAGATCAATCTTGACCGTTGTTTCAACGACGGCAAAAAGTTTTTGGCTGAGGGCAAGGCCTCGGAAGCAGATGCCTGCTTTGCTGAGGCGCTCAAACACTACAAGGACGAAAGAGCCGTATTTGGCATGATGGCGCGGGCCATGATGGATGCGGGCGAATACGTACGAGCCATCGGGCATGCACGCGCGGGGCTTAAGGAATTGCCTGATGATGCAGACCTGACCCGTATTATGGATGAATGTAATCGGTTGCGCCAATAGTTACTTTGCATGATTTTTGCATGATTTTGACAAAAACTTGACGGCTGCAAAAGTTGCCGCAGGGAGGCGTCATGGTCAGGCAAAATCATGTTAGGTCTGTTCCGTATATGGCATTGAGCGCTGCTTTGGTTGGCTGCGCACTCTTTTTTGCCGTAACGCTCTGGCGTGGCGAAAGTATAGGAGAGAGCGGCAAACTGCTTTATGTACCCGGGTTTGATGTGCGTGCTGACGTGGTCAATTCTGTGCGGGTTGTGCCGCTTGCAGGGGCCACCTTGCGTAGCCCCAGTGTGAATATGGACAAAAAATCTGCGGTGTCGTTGGCCTATTAAGTGAATACTGATGGTTGCCAGTGTTGCATTAAGTGGGCTTCATTTTGACGCTTTTTGTTGACGACTATCGCTGTTATGTAGAAAAAATGCCTTTATTGTTCTTGTCTGGGAGCTATATTTGCATTAGCGCCTGGGCTGACCTGTTGCGCGTGGTTCTAGAAAAGGATAGTCAAGGGTGTGTTCACGCTTTTTTAAGTCTGCCCATGTCTGACCCTCACATTCTGGGAAAGGTCTTTCCCGTTATTTAGCACTGCAATTGCCTGTAATTTTTACGCTATCGTTTATAAAACATAGTAATTTACCATGTTGTATTGACTTTGTTTCAGAATATGCCTACATTCTACAGGATGCCCGTTTAGAACGGGTGATTTGTCTTGTTGCTCTCATCACTGTAGTGCCATGTTTAACTTCTTCATTTCTCCATAATATTAGTGAGTTGCTGTCGTATAATCTGTTTATCGACAATAACATCACACATATTTAAAGGATATGCTTACGTTATGAATTGGGACTGGGACAAACTTCAGGAAAAAAGGCAGAAGCAGGGGGCCAACCCTCCACCTCGACCTCCGCAGGATATGGATTCTGACGATATGGGGCAGGAAGACGAGGCCCCACGCGCAAAG
>QKDT01000187.1 GCA_003251995.1 Desulfovibrio desulfuricans | reverse complement strand
GATAGTCGTTGACCAGCACTTCTATACGCCCGGCAAGAAAATCAACAGTGTCGGTAATCTTCCAGATGCAGTCGTCTACCTTGGAAAGAACATCCGTGGGCAGATTCTCCAGTTCTGAATGGTCGGTCAGCAGTACAACGGGGATTGTTTTGTTGCGTTGCCGTATGGCGTCGAGAAGCTCAACTGCCGAGGTTTGCTCGTCAGGGTCTTCGCACTGTATATCCCAGTCGATGATGACGCTTCCAAGATCAGCCCGGGATGCAAAGATATTGATGGCATCTTCGTAATGCAGCGATGTTAGAACTGAGCATCCTTTGTTTTCCACAAGCTGTTTTTTCAGCTCACGCAGTCTGCATCCCTCATCTGTTGCAGCGTCAAACTCTCCAGAAACAATCAATACCGGCCATTCTTGCTTGTCTATGGGCATTGTTGCACTCCTTGCCTTTGCAGGTGGCAGGTCGAGGGCTCGCGCAGAGAGTGGGGGGCTGCGCATCGGGGTATGTATGAAATAAGCGGGATGTAATTTCTGTTTGATAGTTATTGCGTAAACAGGATGGTTTGTCCAATTTTGCCCGCTTGGATTCTTTTACCTACGGCAGAATTTGATCATGAATGTTGCAAGGTTGTTATCGATTTGCGCCAGGTGAGATCTGTGGCTGGAACTGTACAGGGCAGTATTTATAATGTGCGGAAGCTGAAACGTATTTTAACTGATTGGCAGGGATCGTTGCAAAACTGCCTTGGGGCAATGTGTGCATCACCCCAAGGCAGAAATTTTCAGGCTTATTTGAAAGAGGCTGTCATGTCTTCGATCTTTTGGGGTTGATCAATGGACAGCGTGCGCGCCGGACCGGGGGAGTAGTCCAGTTTGCTGGCGTCAATCATCCTGACAGACTGGTTATCGTAGGTTCTGTAATACAGTTTGTGGTTCTTAAGGTTCGTATACATTTCCCATTGTGTCACCTCAAGCGGGCCGGAGCCGTCAGTCGATTCGCGGGCCATCCCCTTGGTGATGAAAAATGTCTGGTGCAGGCGCATTACAGAAGCCAGGGCGTCTTCTGTGGTTTTTAACGGGTACAAGCTGTTAAGGTAATAAGCGCCCCGTACAAAACGCGAAGGGGGAGTGATGTCGCCGGGCAAACCGCGCATGCCGACCCCCATACCCAACGGCCCAACCTTGAGCGTGCCGATGGTGGTTGCGGCAACCTGGTTGGTGCGCAGGTTGGCATAATTGTTAAGATTTGTAAGGTGCCAGTCGAATGTGGGGTTATTGGTGAACACACCCACAGGGTTGTTGTGCATCACAAGCTTTTTGCCCACGGGTTCAACCACAACAGAGTCGCCCGATGCGTCTACCAGCAAGAAATGCGCTGTGGGAATGGTGCCGAGTTCCTTGCTGGGAAAAGCCACCAGATTGGTTTTTTGCAGCAGTTCCCGCGCTTCTTTGACAGATGCGCACTGACCAAGAACATATTTGCTGATATCCCATGGCGTTATAGTTGTGGTGGCCTTTTTGGGGTCATACTCCGCGTAGTCGGCATATCCGGCAAACCAGTACAGGCCCATCTGCAAGCCCTTTTCATTCATGCCATCAATAAAGCACTGCCGACCAAAGGCGTTCATGCCCACAATGCCGTATTTTGTCTTCCATGTTGCCCCGGTGGCTCCGTTGGGCAAATCAACCTTGCAGCTTGTGTCCCGCGGGAGCACAAGCAGGCTGGATTTCAACGGGAGGGCAAATTCCATCGACCTTGCGTAGACAACGCCGCCGTCTGCTGCCTTGGCGAACAGGCCGGTGCAGGCCATGCCGGGCAAAGCAGTCAGCAACATCAGGGCCAGGAAACAACCTGCGGAAAATAGAGTTGTTTTTGTCACAGAATACCTCGTGGTAAGTGTTGATAGACCTTTGCTTGCCAAAAAGTGATGCCCCGCGCCAGCAGGTTGCAGCGTGGCTGGCGCGGGTGATTGTAAATCGCATTATTAAATGTGTAGAAAAAAATCGTGTATATTTTCATGAAGATGTAAAAACAGTGCCATAGTAATAAATTCTATGTCAATGCAATTAAAGGGATTGTGTGCGTTGGATATATGCCTGGAAAATACGGAAAATAATTGTATGAGAAATAAAATATGCATTCCATTGATTATGAATACATAAAATATTTAAAATTTTGATACAATATTGTTGCGAACATTTAAGGCGGCGGGCCGTCACTGTGGGCATCCATGGGGGCCTATGCGATATCCTGGGCAGGCTGCTCTGCCATGGATTTTATGGTGCGGCAGTGCGCAGTTTTGCAATCCGTGTGGGGAGAATTTTAGTGCTTGGCAGAGGGGGTATCATCCCCTGGCAGCGCCCACCAGGGCATCCCCCGCCACATGGCATTAAGCGCTTTTTCCTGTTCGGGCCAATGGGGGGAAAACCGGGCAAGCTCGGCCCTGTATGCTGCGGAATGGTTCATGTGCCGCAGATGGCACAGCTCATGCCAACACAAATGCTCAAGCAGCGGGGCTGGCAGCAGCAGTGCGCGCCAGTTAAGGCTGATACGTCCCTCCTCATTAACTGGTACTGGAGCGTGGTGGGTTTGGAGGGCGTGCAGTTGCGCCTCAAGGGTATCAGGCAGCGGCTGGGTAGAAAAAAATTTGCGGATGCGCGTAGTAAGCGGCTCCCGTATTCTCGGGCGATTGATGGTCCGTTGTGGAATTTTTTGCGCTTGTGGGCGCGTGCGCGAGCAACTGCCCCAGCGACCGCGCTGGTCGCGAATGTTGACCTCTGCAAGCGCAAAGCCGTGGCTTGCGGCAAGGGTTTGCAGATACGGCGGCAACAGTTGGGCAGCTTTTTTGCGGCACCATGCGCGCAGGGCCTGCGCGCAAAGCGGCACGTCTTCCACCGCGCCATACAGGTGCAGTTGCCCTGCGCCTTCCAGCAGCAGTAGACGCCGGGCGCCGTTGGCAACCTGAACAACCGCTCCCCCTGCTTTATGGCCTGCGGCGGCCTTGCGGCCTGCGGCGATATCGCCCGACAGCGCTATGGTAAAAATTTCGCCTGTGAGGGGCAGCATGATATGCGGCGGCAGGTGGGGGGTGGGTATCTTGCGCAAAAGAGTTTTATTGGCGCGCTCAAGCCAGGGCAAAAAGAGCGGCAGGCTTGATTGAAGCTGTGTTGGCCCCATGACCAGGGGGATGGTCAGTACAAGATCTCCGCGAGGCGAGAGCGACAGCTTTGCCCGCCGGGCGCGGGTTGAAACGCGTACAGCCGCAGTCAGGCAAGTGCCGTCTGCCAGGGTAAATTTTACCGTGTCTGGCATATCATGCAGCACGGCGGCTGGGGCTTTAAAAACGGGCATGGGGCAAGGCTGCCATAGCCGGGCCATGCTGTAAAGACTGCCTGCGGCACGATTGTTGCTGCTACTCTGATGGATAAATGTACCCTGCAATTTTTGCCGGGTGCGTTTTCTTTGCACCGCCGTATCCAGGACGTGGCCTTGGAAGCAAGCGGCATTTCGCAAGTTGCACACTGCGGGAGGCATCATTATGAGCATATCGGGGATTGACGATCTGTTGGGTTCTGGTAGCGCCGAATCAGTATACAAGGTCGGCGTAGGGTCAAGCACCATCCGTACGAGTAGCAGCTCATCTGAATCGGGGGATTCTGTAGATATCTCCGAAGAAGCCAAGCAACTGCTCTCAGAGAAGATTCATGCCTACGACAAGGGCTCGTCCACGCCTACCACGACGGCTGCGTCTGGTTCCACTGAAAGCGACAGCGAAACTTCTGAAACAACTGACAGCGATAGTGAAACCTCCGCAGACGGCACCACAAAGTCTGGTGGCGCCAGTGGCGGGGGCAGTGCCGGAGGAAGCTCTTCCTCCTCCTCAAGCACGGTTGAGCAGCTCGAAAAGCAGATTGAATCTCTTAAAAGTCAGCTTACAAGCCTGACCAGTCAGTCTGGCAGCACCAGCAGCGCCAACAGCTCCTCTACCGCCGCAAGCAGCAATGCTACGGAAAGTAAAATCCAGGCTCTTGAGACGCAAATTGCCGCTCTTGAGGCTCAGCTTGCTGAAGCGGAGCAAAACGCTGCTTGACATAGGAATGATTCCTAATTAGTATGGGTGATGGGTAAAGGGCGCATGTATATGTGCCCTCTTTTGCAGTAACGCCCAATGGCGCACAGCCCACCATTCATCCCAAGGAGAAGACACTATGAAGTCGCTGAAAGGCAGCCAGACGGAAAAAAATACTCTTACAGCCTTTGCTGGTGAGTCTCAGGCCCGTAACCGCTACGACTTTTTTGCCGGGAGGGCCAAGAATGATGGCTTTGTACTGGTGCAAGCAATTTTTGTTGCAACCGCCCTGCAGGAAAAGGAACATGCCAAGCGCCTGTTCAAATTCCTTGAAGGTGGCGATGTGGAAATT
>QKDT01000165.1 GCA_003251995.1 Desulfovibrio desulfuricans | reverse complement strand
ACGGGTGATAGACTGCGCGCACGTTACCAGAAATACCCCAGGCATGAGCTGTGCGCGCGCCTGGATCAACTGGGACGACTCCTGATAATGACCCGCCAGATGGACATGCTTATGGTGGACGATGCCGCAGTGCAGGCCTATGCCACCAAGTTTCTCCAAGGCGAATATCATTAGCCGCACACCCTTTGCGGGGGTGGGCCCAGCCCCGCACGGCGACTTGGGCCAGAGCGGCACAACACGATTGAGGCCCCATGCCGCCGCTAGCCGCAGCGCCTGCGCAAACCGCGGAAAGCAATGCTTTCCCTGATCCGCCGCAGTCGCTTTTGAGCCGTGATTTTGTCCTGCTGTTTTGCATGACCATGTTCTGCAACAGTTTTGTCGCCGTCTTTTACTGCTTTGAACAATGGCTTGAGGCACTCTCCGTCAGCCCCAACTGGCGAGGGATTTTGCTCTCATCCATGTTTGCCATGGTGCTTGTTTTCAGGCAGGTGGCAAGCGTGGTTTTCTTGCGCCGGGGCAAACTCCTGCCCATGGCCCTCTCCATTATGGTATCAAGCGGCGTCATGCTGGCCTATCCGTATGTGGGCGGCCCCCATGTGATCGGCATGATTCTGCTGCTGCGCGTGGTGCAGGGCATTGCCCTGGCGGTCTTTTCGTGCTGCACGGTGGCAGTGCTTGTTGGCTGCATACCCAAGGGCCAAAGCGCACGCGGATTTGCCATTTTTTCACTCACCCTGCTGTTGCCCTATTCCATTATTCCGGCTGTGGGCGAACAGATACTGTCCCTGCTGGGCGGCGAACCGCATTTATTCGCCTTTACGGCCCTGCTGGGTATTCCTTCGCTGCTCATGCTCATACCTCTGGCCCCCCGGCTACGCACGCCAGAAATGGCCCATACCACAGAAGGCGGCATGTCGGGCCGTGAGTTGTGGCGCGCAGTCAGCCATTCCGGCCTGTTTTTTGTGTACATGGCCTGCATGACTTTCAGTGTTATGACCGTGCTGGCAATATTCTTTATGAAAGGGCTTTGCTCCATCACCGGCGCGCACCCGGCATGGTTTTTCAGCACCTATACACTTACCATTATTCTGGTGCGCCTGGTGGGCAGCAACCGGCTTGATTCTCTGCCGCGCCACAAAATCACCATATTATGCAGCGCCCTTTTGGTGTGCTGCATGCTAGGGCTGGCCTGGGGCCCTCTGTGGGCTTTCATTCCCCTCACCTTCCTGTATGGGCTGGGTCTGGGCTTGCTGTATCCACTGCTGGCTGCGATGGTGTACGACCGCTCAACCCCCACCACGCGTTCCATTAATTCCAACGTCATGATGGCGACCTTTGACTCCAGCGGCATGTTCGCGCCCATTATCGGCGGCCTGGTCATATACGAAGGCTTTGGCTACCGTGGTGTTTTTGCCGCCACGGCAGTTTCCATCGCCCTTTGCGGTCTTTGCATGCTGGCTGACAAGCTGCGCGTTGCCCGCTGGCAACGGCAAGGGCTGAATGTGAAATAAGCTCCCGCAGAAGAACACCACAGGCTTATATCATCAGGTCGCCTAACCATGCGAAGGTACAACTGGCCTCCATAATTTTTTTGACAAAAATGCAATAATATATCATTTCATTTTTGGATGTAAAAAACTAACTTTGAATTTATGCTTCCCCGGAGAAACGATGAAAATTCTGACCCTTTTGACAGCCTGCACATTGCTGGCCTGCGTAGCGCCTGCTTTTGCTCATGGCCCGCATGAACACGGTGTTGCGCGCCTGGATGTGGCAGTTGATGGTGCCACTGTAGAAATCAATCTTGAAAGCCCCCTTGCCAACGCGCTCCCCTTTGAACATGCTCCCCAAGATGCCACCCAACGGCTTTCTGTGCAAAACATGGCGGCAAGATTACGCCAGGCAGAAACAATTTTTGTTTTTCCTGAAGCGGCGCAATGCCGTATTAAAAAGGTGACACTTGGCTCCGAGGCACTGCCTCCTGATCTTCTGCGGGCAACAGCGGCCCAACACTCGGAGCAGAAACAGGCCCAAAAGCAAAAAGCCCCTATGACTCCAGCAACCGACATGGAGCAAGGAGAGCGTGGCGAACATGCGGAACATGCCGATCTGGACGCCCAATTTACCTTTGAATGCGCCAACCCCGAGGCCCTGAGCGGAATGGATGTACGCCTGTTTTCCACATGGACAGCCCTGCATGTGCTACACGTACAGATAGTCAGCCCGTCAGGCCAGCATGGAGCAGAACTAACGGAACAAGCCCACACCATCACATGGTAGCACCCAACACCTCTAAACAGATACAGCCAGAAGCTGACGTAGCGGCTCCGGCCCACGAATATGCCCTACGGCTTGAGAACTGCGTCTTCGCCTGGCCCGGGCAGAGTGAACCAGTACTGCGTATCTCCGAGTTCTGCGTGAAACGGGGACAAAGAATCTTTCTTTCAGGGCCTAGTGGCGGGGGAAAAAGCACGCTGCTCAGTATTATTGCCGGGATTCTGCAACCAACATCTGGCAGCGTATACGTAAACGGTACTCAAATGAACACCTTGCGCAAGTTATCCCGGGATGCTTTTCGAGGTGATACCATCGGCCTGGTTTTTCAGCAGTTCAATCTTATTCCGCACTTATCCATGCTGGACAACGTATTGCTGCCTTGCCGTTTTTCGCCCGCGCGCGCCAAACGAGCCGCCGCAAAAGATGGAAGCCCGGAAAAATCAGCGCAGAGGTTGCTGGAGCACCTTGGTCTGATGCCTGATCTGTGGAATAGACGCGTGACCCGCCTTTCTGTCGGTCAGCAGCAACGGGTAGCTGCGGCCCGCGCCCTTGTGGGACTGCCCCCGCTTGTAATGGCAGACGAGCCGACCTCGGCCCTCGATGCCGATCACCGGGCCGACTTTTTACATCTGCTGCTGCGCGAATGCGCCGAGGCTGATTCAAGCCTTTTATTTGTAAGTCACGATTGGTCCCTGACCGAATACTTTTCGCAGAGCGTCCGTCTGGCAGAGATCAACAAAGTCGCAAAGGATACGCCCGACATCAAAGAATGCCCCAAAGGAGAAGGCGCATGAGCCGTTGGCGCTTTTTAGCTAACCTTGCCAGATCAAGCGCATGGAACCGCCGAGGAACACTGAGCCTAG
Organism: Desulfovibrio desulfuricans; assembly: GCA_003251995.1. Lineage (GTDB taxonomy): Bacteria > Desulfobacterota > Desulfovibrionia > Desulfovibrionales > Desulfovibrionaceae > Desulfovibrio > Desulfovibrio desulfuricans_B. The sequence continues at coordinate 1,297 of QKDT01000165.1, read as the reverse complement.
TAGTTTTTTCTATCGCGCTTTCCACTACTCTGCTTCTGGGCATGGAACGTGTACGCACACAGGTACGGGACAGCTTCGTGCAGGCAGTTTCCGGCACAGATATGATCGTGGGCGCTCGCGGCAGCGAACTGCAACTGCTGCTGTATGCCATATTTCATATGGGCAGGGCCACCAACAATATGGGCTGGGACAGCGCCCAGCGTATTGCTCAACGCAAGGACGTAGCCTGGACAATCCCCTTGTCACTTGGCGATTCCCACAAAGGCTTTGCGGTGGTTGGCACCACTACGAATTTTTTTACACAATACCAGTACCGCCGCCATATGACCCTGCAATTTTCCCAAGGTGTCCCTTTTGAAGCAATTTTTGATGTTGTTCTGGGGGCCGAAGTCGCCAGCAAGGAGCACTATGCATTGGGCGACAGAGTGGTGCTTAGCCATGGCTCCGGCAACGAGCACCTTGCGCAACATGCAGACAAACCATTTACCATTTGCGGCATTTTGGCCCCCACAGGCACACCTGTGGATCGCGGCCTGTACATCAGCCTTGCCGCTATGGAAGCCATTCACATTGACTGGCAGGGCGGCGCACCGATTCCGGGTTTTCATGTACGACAAGATCAGGTAACCAAATTCAACCTCACGCCAAAAAGCATTACGGCAATGCTGGTTGGTCTTAAGAACCGCGCCCGAGTTTTTACCGCGCAAAGGGAAATCAACACAGATCAAGAGGAAGCCCTCATGGGCGTGATGCCCGGAGTAGCCCTTGATCAGTTGTGGGGTCTGCTGCGCTCGGGCGAAAACGCCTTGCGCGTGCTTTCCTGGCTGGTGACCGTTGCTGGTCTTTCTGGCCTCGTTGCCGCAATACTGGCAGGGCTTGGTGAACGGCGGCGCGAGCTGGCTGTGTTGCGGGCGGCTGGAGCCAGCCCATTGGATATTGTTGCCATACTCTCTTTCGAGAGTTTGCTCCTGGTACTGACAGGTGTAATGACGGGACTTGCCGTAATAGCGGCTCTGCTGGCTGTTTTTGGGCCTGAGCTGGCCTCTAGTTATGGGATGAACCTTACGCTTTCCTGGCCCACACTTGCAGAATGGCACCTGCTGGGCGGCATAGTTGTCGCCGGTTTTGTAGCAGGGCTTATCCCTGCATGGCGTGCCTACCGTATAAGCCTTACTGATGGCCTCAACGCCTCAATCTAATAAGGAATGCCAATGACAACAGCCCTGCTAACAAGATGCATTTTCTGCATATTTGCAGCCATGCTGTGTTGCTGGCAAAGCATACCGGCCCTTGCCCT
>QKDT01000392.1 GCA_003251995.1 Desulfovibrio desulfuricans | reverse complement strand
AAGGTCTGGAAAAGAAATTCATCGAGCTGGAGCATTCTCTGGCAGAGCCGGACGTGTTCAACGATCAGGAACACTACCGCAAGCTCACCAAGGCCCATGCCGATCTGCGCGAAATTGTGGAAATGTACCGCCGTCACAAGTCCTTGTTGCAGGAGCAGGCTGAAAACAAGCTGTTGCTGCGCGATGAAGACCCTGAAATGCGCGAGCTTGCACACGAAGACCTGCGCCGCATTGAAGCGGAACTGCCCGAGGTGGAGCAAGAGCTCAAGCTCATGCTGCTGCCCAAGGATCCTCTGGACGAAAAGAATACCATCCTTGAAATCCGCGCCGGTACCGGCGGCGAAGAAGCCGCCCTGTTTGCGGCGGATTTGTACCGCATGTATTCGCGCTACGCCGAAATAAAGGGCTGGAAGGTGGAAATCATGAGCGAGTCGCCCTCCGATTCGGGCGGTCTCAAGGAAGTGATTTGCCTTATCAGCGGCAACAAGGTCTACAGCCACCTCAAGTTTGAGGCTGGCACCCATCGCGTGCAGCGCGTGCCTGCTACCGAGGCGCAGGGCCGCATCCACACCTCTGCCGCCACCGTGGCTGTTATGCCCGAGGCGGAAGAAGTGGACGTCGAGATCCGCCCCGAAGACCTGCGCATTGATATTTACCGGGCTTCCGGCGCTGGCGGGCAGCACGTCAACAAGACGGAATCGGCAGTGCGTATTACGCACTTGCCCACCAATACCGTTGTTACCTGCCAGGACGAACGCTCGCAGCACAAGAACAAGGCCCGCGCCATGAAAGTGCTTGCCTCGCGCATTCTGGCAGCCGAGCGGGAGCGCTTCAATTCGGAAATTTCCGCTGACCGCAAGGCGCAGGTGGGTTCCGGCGACCGCTCGGAGCGCATCCGTACCTACAACTTCCCGCAGGGACGCTGCACGGATCACCGCATCAACCTGACCCTGTATTCTCTGGAACGCATCATGGAAGGCGAAATCGAACCCCTGGTTGTGGCCCTGAGCACGGCGGCACAGGCCGATGCGCTCAAGGCACAGGCTTCTGACTAAGCCCGCCGCTGTTCAAGAAAATAAAAAACGCCCGCATTTGCGGGCGTTTTTGCGTATGCATGGTGGGCAAGTACCATACGGAGGAAGTATTTATGCGTTTTGGTCGGGCAGGCGCAGCATGCCCTCGCGTACGATAAAGGCGATCACGGCCTCTATACCCGCGCCAGAAAGCATCTCGGTGAGCACATAGGGGCGTTCGCCGCGCATACGGCGGGTGTCGCGCTCCATCACGTCCAGCGAGGCGTGTACCATGGGCGCAAGATCGACCTTGTTGATGATGAGCAGATCTGATTTGGTGATGCCAGGCCCACCCTTACGCGGAATTTTATCGCCGCCGCTCACGTCGATGACGTAGATGGTGAGGTCTGCCAGTTCCGGGCTGAAGGTGGCGGAAAGGTTATCACCGCCGCTCTCTACCAGCACCAACTCAAGGCCGGGGTGACGCTCCTGAAGTTCCTCGATGGCCTGTATGTTCATGGAGGCGTCTTCGCGTATGGCAGTGTGCGGGCAACCGCCCGTTTCCACGCCGATAATGCGGTCGGCCTCAAGAGCGTTGTGCCGCAGCAGAAATTCTGCATCTTCACGCGTATAGATGTCGTTAGTGACAACTGCCATGTTGTAGTGCTTGCGAAGACGCATGCACAGGTGGCGCAAGAGGGCCGTTTTGCCGGAGCCCACAGGGCCGCCGACGCCCACTCGCAAACAGGGTCTATTGGTCATGACTTAACTCCTGAAAAGTCGGGTATATTGTCGCTCGTGCCCAGTGCTGCACAAGGCCAGGCCTGGCAGGCTGGAACCAATTTCTTCATCTGGCAACGCTGCTGCCTGAGCCACCAGCGGTGGCACGGCGGGCATAAATTCCAGCAGCAGCTTTTGCGCGGCGGTCTGGCCCAAAGGAACAGTCTTGCAGGCCACCGCCACCTGATTTTGCAGCCAACTCCACACATAGGCGCAGGCGGTGTCTGCCGCTGCGCGCACTTGCGCGTCAGGGTCGCAAAATGGCTCCATGCTGCGGGCATGCTGATCAAGCATAACTGCGGCAACCGCAAAGCAGGCCGTGTATCCAATATTTTCAGGCAGCGTCCAGGGCGGCAGCATTTCCTGATCCTGTAAAATGCGGCGCAGGGCGCGACCCATCTGAATTTCTTCCTGCCACAGCTCACGGCTCTCGCGCCCAGCCAGCATCAGGGCGTTCCAGCGCGCAAGGGTTTGTGCGTCGCCCTTGCTGGCTGCGGCATGCATGCGCAGCAAAAGCGGCAGATCATTGCGGGCAAGGCCCATACGCAGCACGCCCCAAAGCCAGAGACGTACCCCCTCGGCATTACCGGCATGCCCGCGCTCCACCGCAGCCGCCAGCCCCTGTGACCATGCAAAACCGCCCACGGGCAATGATTGACCCGCCAGATAGAGCAGGGCTGTCAGGCCAAAATGCGGCCCAAGCCATGCATTGTGACCACAAGCCCTGCCGTCATGCACCTCGGCATGCGGTGGCCCGTTGTCACTCTGGTTGCTCTGCGTTGCAAAGCAGGCGCGGCCTGTTGCGGTCATGGTCAAATCACTCCTATGGCTGTATGGGATCTGTGGCGCTAGCTGTGGCTGTGACTGTGCCCGTGTCCGCCATAGGCTCCGCCCTCAGGCACAAAGGGCAGGCTTTCGCGCCGCAACCGCAGGCCAAGATTTTCCGCCAGTTCTTCAAGAACGTGGTCAGGGGTAAAGCGCAGCCACTTGTGCCCCAGTTGCAGGGCCGCATGTCGGTTACCAAGGTGATAGCAGGCGCGGGCCAAGGTTTCCCAGTTGGGCGCAATGGCTGTTACCACGGGTTCCGCGCCGTTGCGCACGACCACAAGCATATCTCCGGCACGCAGAATGTCACCCTCGCGCAGAACCTGTCCGCGCGTAAGGAACAGGCCTGCTTCTTCCCCGCTGTCCAGCCGCAGGCGTTGCCGGCATTTGCCGCGCTGTTCCCATGTCAGGGTAAGGGTTGCCGCAGGCTCCAGATTGGTGCGTTGTCCCAGGTTTTCGGTAAATTCCAGCATAGCCGCTCCTTGGGTGTTTGCCCTAGAGTATGTACCATTGAGGCCGTGTGTTCTTACACTTCACCACGCCTACCCGGGCGTTTTACAGTGCAAATTGCTAGCGTGTTTTGCTTTGGGCACTGCCGTAAGCTCTGCCCAAATATGCGCCATACTTTTTTGGCGTGGGGCTGCTTACGCAGCCGCCAGCCAATGTGAAACAAGCTCTGCCCTAAAACAGAAAATAACGCTGCGCCAACGGCAGCACTTCTGCCGGTGCGCAGGTCAGTATCTCGCCGTCGGCGCGAACTTCGTATGTTTGCGGGTTAACGGAGATAGCCGGGGTGGCGCTGTTGAGCAAAAGGTCGCTCTTGCAGAGCGTGCGAGTGCCACGGCAGGCGGAGAGCCCGCGCAGCAAACCAAGCTCACGCAACCGACCTTCACCGCCGTTTTCCATAAAGGCACGCGAAACAAAGCTCAGGCTGGCGGCAGCCGCTGCCTGCCCCAATGCGCCAAACATGGGCCGGTAGTGCATGGGCTGCGGCGTGGGGATGGAAGCATTGGCATCGCCCATGGGGGCGGCGGCAATCTGCCCGCCCTTGATGACCAGCGAGGGTTTAACGCCAAAGAAGGCGGGCTTCCACAGCACAAGGTCAGCCAACAGGCCGGGGGCCACAGCGCCTATGGCATGGGAAAGACCATGGGTAACGGCAGGGTTGCAGGTGTACTTGGCAAGATACCGCCGCACGCGGAAGTTGTCGTTGCCATGCCCGCGGTCTTCAGGCAGGGGGCCACGCTGTACCTTCATTTTGTGGGCGGTCTGCCATGCGCGGGTGATGACCTCGCCCACGCGGCCCATGGCCTGTGAATCTGACGAAATCATGGAAATAACGCCCATGTCCTGCAAAATATCCTCTGCGGCAATGGTTTCGCGCCGGATGCGGGAATCGGCAAAGGCGGCGTCCTCTGGCAGGGAGGGGTTAAGGTGGTGGCAGACCATGAGCATGTCCAGATGCTCATCCACGGTATTCACCGTATAGGGGCGGGTGGGATTGGTGGACGAGGGCAGCACGTTGGGCAGGGAGCAGGCCCGCAGAATATCGGGGGCATGCCCGCCGCCGGCACCTTCGGTATGGTAGGTGTGGATGGTGCGGCCCCCAAAGGCCGCCAGCGTGTCTTCCACAAAGCCACCCTCATTAAGCGTATCTGTGTGGATGGCAACCTGCACGTCATATTCGTCCGCTACGGAAAGGCAGGTGTCAATGGCGGCAGGGGTGGTGCCCCAATCTTCGTGCAGTTTCAGGCCGCATGCGCCAGCCTCTAGCTGTTCGCGCAGGGCCTCGGGCATGGCAGCATTGCCCTTGCCAAGAAA
>QKDT01000058.1 GCA_003251995.1 Desulfovibrio desulfuricans | reverse complement strand
GCCCGACCGGCTGCGCAGCCACCTCTTTACGCCGCTGTTTACGGCAGTGGAAACCCTGTGCAATGCCTGCAAGGTAATCCAGCACGGCAAAATCCATCTGTATATTCTGTACATTCTGGCTACGCTGGTGGCCCTGCTCGTGTGGGGGCTGCGCTCATGAATACCCAGCTTTCTGTCTATCTGACGCAATTTGCCCTGGCCCTGATATTGGCCCCACTGCTGCCCGGCATCATCAACCGGGTCAAGGCCAAGTTTGCTGGGCGCCACGGCAAGCCCCTGCTGCAAACCTACTATGACATAGCAAAACTGTTGGGCAAGGGCGAGGTTATCAGCCGCACCTCCACATGGACATTTGCCGCGGCCCCCGCCATCTCCCTGGCAGGAGCGCTCTGCGCGCTGGCCCTGCTGCCGCTTGGCGGCGCGGCTTCTCCTCTGGCTTTTGCGGGCGATTTTGTGCTGGCTGCATATTTGCTTGGCATTGGACGCTTTGCCGTCATGCTTGGCGCGCTGGATACAGGATCGGCATTTGAAGGCATGGGCGCGAGCCGCGAAGCCACGTTTTCCGCCCTTGCCGAACCAGTGTTTTTTCTGGCGCTCATGGTGCTTACCAGCCTGTGCCTTGGCCTTGGGCACACTACGGACAGCGCGTTTAGCCTTTCCACCATGTTTGGGGGGCAGACCGCCGGAGCGTGGCTGACAGGCAAGGGTGAACTGCTGCTCCTGCCCGTGATTTTTTTTGTGCTGCTGCTGGTTGAGAACTGCCGCATCCCGGTGGACGATCCCAACACGCACCTGGAACTGACCATGATCCACGAAGTCATGGTGCTTGACCATTCCGGCCCCAACTTGGCCCTGATTCTTTATGGCGCAGCCCTCAAACTGTGGTTTTTTGCCGCACTGATAGCTGGCCTGATCTCCCCGGCATTGCCCCTGTGGCAACAACTGGGCGTGCGCGTGGGCATTGTGCTGCTGCTGGCAGTGGTTGTGGGCGTTGTGGAATCAATCATGGCCCGTCTGCGTATGGAACGCGTGCCCTACCTGTTGGGCGCGGCAGCGGCTATGGGTATGCTCACGCTTATTCTGACACAGGCAAGGTAGCCATGACCACGCTCTTACAGTCCTGTCTTTTTTTGCTGGTGTTGAGCGATTTTATGATGCTCGGAACACGTCGTGTGTCGGGTATGACCCGGCTTTCGGCCTTTCAGGGGCTACTGCTGGCAACCCTGCTGCTCAGCCTTGACCACGCACTGCTGGCTGGGGCTGTTCTGCTTATCAAGGGGGCATTGCTGCCCGGCATGTTGTGGCGCACGCAAAAAAAATTGCCCGCCGAAGCACTGATTTGCCCCACCCGTCGCGTGGGCCTGGGTGTGCTGGCTGGTATGGCTGGCCTGGTATTTTCCATCTGGCTTGACGGCAAACTGGTTATGCCGCTGGGGCTATTTCCGCCATTGCTGCTGCCCACCGGGCTGGCAACGCTGTTCTGCGGCTTTATCCTCATTGTGGGGCGCATCAAGGCCATCACTCAGGTCATCGGCTATCTTGTGGCTGAAAACGGCATCTTTCTGCTTGGCGTTCCACTGATGACAAGCGGAACAGTGTGGTTTGAACTGGCCCTGCTGCTGGACGTTTTTGTGGCTGTATTTGTTATGGGCATTGCCATCAATCATATTCGCGATTCCTTCGCCTCCATTGACGTGGCCCGGTTCCGCAGCCTTAGAGATTAGGACGCGCGCATGCTGACAGCTCTTCTTTTTATTCCCCTGTGCGCGGGCTGCATCATGCTGCTTTGGGGCCGCGCCATCATCTGCCGCCTTGGGCTGCCGCTGACAGCCCTGGCGCATACCTCTCTTGCCATAATGACCGCAGTGCGTGTTGCGCGTGGCGAAAACCCCTCGGAACTTGGCGGGCTGCTTGCCCCCGATGCTCTGGGTGTGCTTTTTTTGATGCTCGCCAGCCTGCTGTTTCTGGCGGCATCATTCTATGCAGTGCATTATCTGCGGGAAGAAGAACGCATTGGTGAACACACAAACATTCTGGATCACGGGCGTTTTACCAATACTCCGGAGCGCCGGTTTACAGCATGCTTGTGCTTTTTCCTTGCTGCCATGACGCTTGTGACCATTACGCCGCACATGGGCGCGCAGTGGGTGGGCATTGAGGCGACCACGCTTTCCAGCGCCCAGCTTATCTACTTTCATCGCCACAAAAGCTCGCTTGAAGCCACCTGGAAGTACCTTATCATCTGCTCTGTGGGCATTGCTCTGGCTCTGCTGGGCAACATCCTGCTTTCCGTATCGTTCCACGGTGCCGAAGGGGCCAAGGGCGCGGCGGAAGGCATGGATCAGGTGGGCTGGTTTGTGCGCAACGCGGCCCTTGCCGAACCCACATGGCTCAAGGCGGCCTTTGTTTTTTTGCTGGTAGGTTATGGCACCAAAATGGGTCTGGCCCCGCTGCATAACTGGCTGCCAGATGCGCATAGCCAGGCTCCGTCGCTTGTTTCGGCCCTGCTTTCGGGTGCGTTGCTCAACTGCGCCATGCTCGGCATACTACGGGGACACCAGATCATGCTGTCTGCCGGTCTTGGCGGGCTTTCGGGTGGCATGCTTATATTCTTTGGTATTCTTTCACTCATGACGGCTGCCATCTTCATAGTTGGGCAAGGGCACTACAAGCGCATGCTGGCGTATTCCAGCGTTGAACACATGGGTATTCTGGCCTTGGGCATAGGAGTGGGCGGCGTTGCTGTGCCCGGTGCCATGCTGCATGCCGTCTGCCATTCGCTTACCAAGTGCATGCTTTTTCTGCTGTCGGGCAACATTCTAGCCAGGTACCACACTTATTCCAGCTACGACGTACATGGCATGCGCTGGACAATGCCCGCCACGGCAGCATTATGGACGGCGGGATTTCTGGCGGTAGCCGGATCACCACCTTTTGGACTTTTTGTCAGCGAGCTGCTGATTTTTAAAGGGATGCTGGCGGCAGACCTGCCCTGGCTTTCTGCTGCGTATCTGCTTTTGCTGGCCATCGTTTTTGTGGGACTTTCCGTATCGGTATTGCGCATGGTGCAGGGCAACCGACCGGTGGATCTGCCGCCCGCAAACTCTGAACCGATACTGAGCGTACTGCCGCCACTGATTCTGGGGCTGACTGTGCTGACTCTTGGCCTGTGGATTCCCGACTGGCTGTGGAATTTTCTTAACCGCGCCGCTGCGCTTATAGGCGCGTAAAGGCTAATGGCTGATGCCAAAACCCTGCCGGGTTTTGCGCCGTTAACGGTGAGAGGGCCGATGCTATTCGATTACCGCGATACTGTGCCGCTGTCGGGCATGCCCCCGGTTTCTGCTGAAGAACTGGGAAACTTTTTGCGCCGCTATATTGCCGAGGGCTGGCGTCTGCTGGCTTTGTTCGGTCTGCCTGAATCCTCGGACGAAGGAGCCCCTGCAGGATTGTGCTGCGTACTGGCTCAGGACAGCTCGCACTATCTTGCAGCCATGCGCACCGCCCCACTGCAATCATATACGTCCATGACGCCCTCCTCGCCTCAGGCCCATCTTTTTGAACGCGAAATCTTTGAACAATGGGGCATCAGGCCTGAAGGGCACCCCTGGCTTAAAAGCGTGCGCCGCACCCCCGATGCCGCTGAGGCCTGTGCCAGAACGCAGGCAGAAGGCGGCTCCATCGTTGCTGCCCCACAGGAAGTGCCCCAGCCCTACCCATTTTACAGGGTTGAAGGCGAAGAAATACACGAAGTTGCCGTTGGCCCTGTGCATGCGGGGGTTATTGAGCCGGGGCATTTTCGCTTTCAGTGCCATGGCGAAAATGTACTGAATCTTGAGATTGCCCTTGGCTACCAGCACCGGGGGCTGGAACGCATGCTGACACGCGGCCCCCTTGCCCGTTGCCTGCCCCTGCTTGAATGCGCTGCTGGCGACACCACAGTGGGGCATGCCACGGCCCATTGCGTGCTGCTTGAACGATTGGCAGGTTGCGTAGTTGGCCCGCGCGCCCACCGGCTACGCCGGATCGGCCTTGAGCTAGAGCGCCTTGCCAATCATACGGGCGACCTTGGAGCCATTGCCGGTGATACGGGCTTTTTACCCACAGCTTCGTGGAACGGGCGCATCCGTGGTGACTTTCTCAACACCACGGCATGCCTTTGCGGCAACCGCTTTGGTCGAGGGCTGCTGCGCCCTGGCGGCACGGCCTATGATCTGGATGCCGATGGCTGCGCAGACGTGCTGGAACGCATCAAGGCGGCAGGCCGCGACGTGCGCGGCGCTGTGGATGTGATGCTGCACACGCAAAGCGTGCTGGAACGACTTACCGGCACAGGCTTTGTCAGCCGGGAAACAGCCCATAACCTTGGACTGGTGGGCATGGCGGCACGCGCCTGTGGGCTCACGGTTGACGCGCGTTTTCACTATCCGCTGGCAGATCTGCCCAAC
>QKDT01000258.1 GCA_003251995.1 Desulfovibrio desulfuricans | reverse complement strand
CTGGGAAAGGGCGGGCAGCAGGGCGCTGGCGGCATGATGGCCGGTCAGCCGCAGGCTAATCTTGGTTTGTTCGCAGCCATGGACGCACCCTTGAACGGCTTGACACCAGACGACATCCTTTTTGCCAACGAGGTGGACGCGGCCCTGGCAAGACGGCCCAAATTCGGAGTACGCGCGCTGTCTATCAGCGTAGCCGCGTTTTTTCTGTGCCTGATTGTCTGGGCGGCTGTTGCCAGCGTGGATGAAGTGACCCATGCGGAAGGCTCCGTTGTTGGCTCGCAGCGCACACAGACCATCCAGAACCTTGAGGGCGGCATATTACGCGCCGTGCTTGTGCATGAAGGACAGATCGTGGACAAGGGCGCGGTGTTGGCCCAACTGGATAACGAGATGGCTGAAAGCGCGTATCGCGATGCAGTGAACAAGGCTATGGAAAACAGCCTGGCGATCCTCCGTCTTGAAGCCGAAATTAAGGATGAACAACCCAATTTTCCTGAAAATCTTGACGCATGGGCTGAAAAAATCATTGGTCGCAAGGTGGAGGCGGACATGCTGGGGCGCGCTCACCAGATCATTCAGGATCAGGAGAATGCCTGGCACAGCCGACGCGAACAATTGAATGCAGAGATTAACGTGCTGCAGTCGCAATACGTGCAGCGTCTGCACGATGTTGAAGAACTTTCAGCCCGTAAGGTGCAACTTGACCGCAGCCTTGAGCTTTCCATCGAGCAGCGGAACACCGCTTACGCCCTTGTACAACGCAATAACTTTTCAAAGCTGGAATATCTGGGCATGCAGCAAAAGGTCGTGGAACTCCAGGGCCAGATAGATTCGCTTGCCGCTACCATCCCCAAGGCCAAGGCTGCTGCCGATGAATCAAAACAGCGCATAACCTCCCGCAGGGCAGAGCAGGTTGCCGCGGTGACAGATGAAATCAACAAGCGCAGGCAAGAGCTCAATTCGCTGCGTGAAAATCTTTCAGCGGGGCGCGACCGCGTAACCCGCACAGAACTACGCGCGCCAGTGCGCAGCACCGTAAAGCAGATATACATTTCCACTGTGGGCGGCGTGGTCAAACCTGGCGAACCCATCATGGATCTTGTGCCGCTTGATGATACGCTGGTGGTAGAGGCCAAGGTCAAACCTCAGGATGTCGCCTTTCTGCGTCCGGGGCAAAACGTCATGGTCAAGGTTTCAGCCTACGATTTTTCCATCTACGGCGGCCTTGAAGGCAAACTCGAATCCATCAGCGCCGACACCATTGAAGACAAAAGGGGCGAGCACTTTTATCTGGTCAAGGTGCGCACCCAGAAAAACGCCATTGTTTACCACAAGGAATCCCTGCCCATCATGCCGGGCATGGTGGTAACGGCGGATATTATGATTGGCAAAAAAACCGTGCTGGACTATCTGCTCAAGCCTATCCTCAAGGCCAAGCAAAATGCCCTGCGCGAGCGCTGAGAACGGGCGCGTTTATTCGGGGCATCTGCTGGTATGGCTGGCCTGCCCCATGCGTCGCCGAGTTATTATACAGAACGCTTTGCCCGATTAAGGAAAACATATGGCCCCCCAAGAACTGACTCTTCCAGGCGTAGCCCAGCGTAACCGCAAGGCGGCGCTGACCATGTTGGCACTGTTTGTGCTCGCGGTCTGCCTGATTATTCTTTTTGCCCGCTGGTATATGCAGGGTTCGCGCGAGCAACAACTGCGCGAAATGGGTCATGACATGAATTCTCAGGCTGCCGGCAAGGTGGCTCTGCTCACTGTATGGTCAGGCACGCTTGCGGGGCAGGTAAATGTTTTTGTTACCCAGGATATGCTGCGTCTGTTTGCCGCAGAGGTTGCCAATGCTGGCGTTTCTGCCCCGGATATGCTCCAGCTTGCCCGGCAGTCGAAGAGTGACTCTGGCTCGGGGCTTTTGCCCCCGGTGGGTGATGAAGGCGCAGGCGGCGACCCGCTGAAAAAAATTGCGCCGCGTCTTCCGCTGATGGTTAGTTACCTCAGTGAGTTTATGGAGAGGAATTCCTTCAGTGGTGTATGCCTTGTTACTACAGATTTGCAGATGTACCTGGCCCCAGAGGGGGTGCAGGCGCCTACCGAAGATCAGCGGCCTTTTCTGCTAAAAGCGCTGAACAGCAAACAGCCAGTTTTTATGCCGGTGCAGCGTGACAACGGCAGGCTTGTCATGGGTATGGCAATCCCCATTTTTGCACCGCTGTATGTGGATGTAACAGGAGAAAAGGTCGTATCGCTGCTCTTTGCCACCTACAGCGTATTGCCGGTGACGACCGCAGCCACGGGCCAGGCTGGTGGCAGCCTGTATAATACTTATATTTTGCAGTCATTTGGCGAAAAATTACAACGCATTGCACCTACTGAGGCTTCTGGCGTATCCGATCTGCCCGGCTGGTCGCTTTTAGACGGCAAACTGCCGCTCGGCACGCGCATTGACCCTGGCCTGCCCGAGGGCGAACGTCAGATATTCGGGCTTGCCCTGCCTGTGCCCAACCTGCCCTGGCTGGTGGAACAGACGTTGCCCGTAAGCCGCATTGACGAAAAATTTGCCAGCCTGCGTCAGAATGTTATTGTGGGCTCCTGCATTATGGTTGCGCTGGCGGGCGGTCTGCTTGCCGCCCTGTGGTGGAGCCTGGTTAGCCGCAACGAGCGAGCTGTGGCAGAGCAGATGCACAGGCTTTATCTGGTTGTTAATCAGCAAAAGCAGATCATGGACGGTGTCAATTCCGCATTGTCCGCGGGCATTGTGCTGAATGACCTTAATGGCGTTATCCACTACGCCAATCAGAGTTTTGCCCAGTTGTGCGGCAGGCAAAAAGCTGCCGAACTGCGCGGTTTGCAATATTCCGAGCTGGATATGGAACTGGCGCGCAGCCTTGTGACGCATACCCTGGCGGTACATCGGGCAAATGAGCCGTTCAGTTTTGCCGAGGCACTGCTGGTGGAGGGTAATCTGCGGTATTTTCTTACCTCCTGCACGCCGTTCAGGGATGAAAACGGGCGACTTTCAGGCATGGTGTCCGTATACAGCGATATGACAGAGATCGCCGTGGCGCAGCAGCGCTCACAGCAAATGGTTGCCCAGACTGTAAACGCCTTTGTTAAAGCCATCGAAGCCGTGGATACCTATTTGCGGGGGCAGTCTGCCTTTACCGCCCAGCTTGCGGTATCGCTTGCCTGCGCACTGGGACGCAACGATGCGGAAACCCTTGCCACACTGCGTACGGCTGCCAACCTTTCGCATGTGGGTATGATCCGGTTGCCCAAAGATCTGCTTACCAAAACAGGAGCCCTTTCGGCGCAGGAAAGGGCTCTACTGCAAAAACATGTGGAATTTGCCCGTGAGGCTCTGGCGGATATAGACTTTGGCCTGCCAGTTCTGGAGGCTATCACCCAGATGTACGAGCGGCTGGACGGCAGCGGTTATCCCTGCGGATTGCATGACGACAGCATATGTATGCATGCCCGTATTCTTGCTGTCGCCAATACCTTTTGTGCGCTTATGCGCCCGAGGTCGTACCGTGAAGCCCACGGAACGGAAGACGCCCTGAATATTCTGGTTGAAACCCCGCCCAAGTATGACACCCTTGTTGTGGGGGCGCTGCGAACTTTTTTGGAGACAGAGCCGGGCCGGGCTTTCCTGGAACATCTGCTTGGCGATCCACTAAACGGTGCTGAACCTGTGCAGGGGTAAGCGATGCGCATTCTTTTTTTGAACTCGGTTTTTCCTGGTCGTTTCCGCTCTCTTGCCCAGGCTTTTGGATCGGCCTCAAACAATACCGTGCTGTTTCTTGCAGAAACAGGACAAAAGATTGCTATTCCCGGTGTGCGGCGGCTGCGCTTGCCACCACCCGCACCGTATGAAAGTGACGACCCGGCAGAAAAAGAACTTGTGATGCGGTTGCGGCGTGGCGCTCGGGCGGGCAACGCCCTGCTTTCGTTGCGCAAAAATGGTTTTGTCCCCGATATCGTGTGTGCTGCGGCGAGTATGGGGGGCAGTTTTTATGTGCGCGACATATTCCCCAAGGCTTTTTATGTGGCCCAGGGCGACTGGTTTTACAACAATGGCGAGAACCACTGCTTTTTTACCCGGGGTACCCCCCGCCCCCCGGCGGATTTTGCCCCGCTGCGTGTATGCAACCTGTGGGAATACAATGCCTTGGGCGAGAGCCAGCTTGCTGTAACCTCCTCTCTTTGGCAGCGCGCGCAGTACCCCCCCGCGTTGCAGGGCAACATCAAGGTTCTTCCCAGCGGCATCAATACGCGTTTTTTTGTTCCCGGTGATGAGCGGAGGGATGGCGATGCCACAGGCGATACCGCAGCCGGTTCCTGGGGTTGCGCAAGTCAGGAGCTGATAACGTTTTGCGGCCCCATGCATGATCCGGCGCGCGGTTTTGACCAGTTTCGCAAGTGCCTGCCGAGGTTGCTTGAATT
>QKDT01000100.1 GCA_003251995.1 Desulfovibrio desulfuricans | reverse complement strand
GTGCGGCTGGTTGGGCTGCGTTAACGGCACCTTGCATTCGCTTATGGCAGTAACGGCATGGTTTCCCTTTGCGCTGCGGATCGCCTTGCCTTCGCGAGTGGACCCCGCGCCGATCAAAGACGCTGCCACGCGCTACAGTTCACGCATTACCATTGTGGAAACTGCAGAAGAAGCCGTGCGTGGCGCCAACTACGTTTTTGCAGGTTGCCGAAGCGGCCTGACAGAAGCAGAGCGCGAAAACTGGCGTGTTACACCCAAACTGCTTGCCAATGCGGCTGACGATGCACACCTCATGTTGAGCGCTTCGCCCGTGGCTGCCATTGGTGTTGATGATGCCATTTTGGCCAGCAAGGCCTCATTGCTGGTGCAACAGGCCGAATACCGTTTACGGGTTCACAAACGCATGTTGCACTGGGTTTTTCTTGATAATGAGAGCGAGATGTAGTTTATGGGGCTGGGAACTGGGAAGGGCAGTCTGAATATACTACCTGCCTTTGCGGCGGATTCGACAGTTGCGGACATGGCAAAAGCAGGCACTCGAAAAACAGATGCTGCTTGCGGAACAGAACCCGCCGTTTTGACCGCTAAAGAACTTATTGAGTTTATACAGGTTTTTTCTTCAACATTGCTTGCGGCAGGCGGGCAGACCACTCGTGTGGATCGCACCGCTTGCCGCATTGCCCGCGCGTATGGCTTTGAGGTTGAGCTGGCCATATTCCCCAAGCATCTCATGCTTTCGGTTATCAAGCCCGCAGAGGGGGGCATTCCGGCTGAACGGCGCACCGCGGTCAGCTCTATTGTGTCTGGCGCGCCCAATTTTCAGCGGGTAGCGGCACTCAATGCCCTGAGCTGGAGCATTGCCGATGAAAATCTCAACCTTGACGAGGCGCGCCAGCGTTTCAATGCCATCTGCGCGGTACCCACGCTCAACCCTGTTTTGCTCCGTTTTCTTGTGTCCTGCGCCAATGCCGCCTTTTGCGGATTGTTTAATGGTGACCCTGCTGCCATGGGTCTGGTTTTTTGCGCGACCTTTCTGGGCTTCTACCTGCGGCAAAAACTACTGCATTGGGGCCTCGATCTAAAGGTCACTTTTTTCCTTTGCTCATTTGCGGCTTCTCTGCTGGCCTCTCTGGGTATTGTTTTTCATCTGGGCAACACGCCGCAAACAGCCATAGCGGCAAGCGTGCTTTTTCTCATCCCCGGTATTCCCCTGATCAATGCCATGCTTGATATTCTTGATGGGCATGTGCTTATGGGCGTTTCGCGGCTTATTCAGGCCAGCACGCTCATTATCTGCATTGCATTGGGGCTGGCTACAACCATGTTGCTGATGGGGGTGGATTCGCTATGATGCTGTACAACTGCCTGATGGACGGGGGGCTTGCTGCCATCGCGGCTGTGGGTTTTGCGGCGATCTCGCGGCCTACCAAGCGTATTGCCGTCATGGCTGGTCTGTTGGCCGCTGCCGGGCATATGAGCCGTTTTTTGCTGTTACAGGCCAATGTGGGCATTGCCAGCGCCTCGTTGTGCGCGGGGCTGATTATTTCTTTTTGCAGCATGCCCATTGCCCGGCGCTGCCATACCCCGGCGGAAATGTTCGTGTTCCCAGCCTTGTTGCCCATGATCCCCGGCATGTTTGCCTATAAGGCCATTCTGGCTACACTGAAGTTTCTTAACACAGCGGGTACGCCCCAGGGGCAATCGGTGTTGGTCAGCGTTGTCTACAACGGGCTGACAGCCTTTTTTATCATGTGCGCTCTGGCTATCGGGGCCATATTGCCTCTGCTTCTTCTGCACCGCGAGGCGCCTCTTGGGCGCACGCTGCATAAGCTCAGCCAGAGCGGTAAATTTGCCTAAAGCTGGTCATGCGGCGCAGCCAATGCGTTGGTAGGGCGCTGAGGGGCAGGTATCTGCCAGTGCATCTGCGAGTGGTAAATTTGCTGGCAGGCATGCGCCAGGCATAGTTGAGGCATGCCCCAGGATTGCCTGACTGCTCGAGTGACAGCCTGAGCCAGAAACTGCTTACGCCAGACTGACCAAGCCTGACTGGGATATGGAGCCCTATGTTGCTCTTCTGATGTTGGCTGAGTCCTGTTTTGATTGGGCCTGGCTCTGATTTGGGGCTGGTTCGGCACAGCGAAGATCCGGTTGGGGAAATAAAGGATTTGCGCTATAGAGTTTACAAAGCAAAACGGCCCTGTTGTGCGCGTGCATGACAGGGCCGTAAATTTTTGGCGCAGATTAGCCGGGGATGTTCAAAAACGCTAGCCACCATGCCGTAATGCAGATCAAAGCAGTTGCAGCACCAGCCACCCACTGGTTGGGCCTTGCCACACGTTTTTGCACCAGCCATGCTTCCAATGCCCCCAGCAGCAAACCACAGCCTAGCCCAGCCAAATGGGCGGCATAGTCGGTATTTTCACCCTCAGTGCCGAGCATTGCAAGCAAAGCCGCTGCGGCAGCAATGGGCAACATGGCCTTGCGCTTGCCCTGCTGCTGGCACGCCATAAAGCCGGAAATAGCCCCAATGCTGGCAAACAGCGCAGTGGAAAAACCCAAACTCAAAACCGGGCTGGGCCGCAGAGCTACGGTCAGGGCATTGCCCAGCGCGCCACCAAGCAGTGTAAGCCATAATGCTCTGCCAATGCCTGTCAGCCGGGCCAGAAGGGTCAGGAATATGGCCCCAAAGGCTACGTTGCCGCAAAGGTGGGTAAGGCTTGCATGCAGGGATAGTGCGGTAACCGTTCTGTACCACTCGCTGAAAACGCGAACCCTAATCGCATCAAGAATACCTGCGTCGCGCCACATCTCAGGTGGCGGCAGCAAGGATGGGGCAGACCACCAGCCAATACGCCATCCATGCCAGAGTATAATCGGTAACAGTGCCAGGGCCGCCGTGTATGCGTGGGGAAATACCAGCAACGGCTGTGGCGCAGGGGCTGGTGCCGTGCTTTCTCTGGCAAAATCTCCCAGTTCCCTGAAAGCCATTTTTTCAAACAAGGCGGGAACATAGATGTATTCCCTGCCATTCAGTTGAATTGTCTGATGCGGGATACTACAGGCGTTGAGCACAAGGAGCCAGTCGCGAAAGCGGCTATAGCCCGTGGTGCCCTGGAGGCAGGCAACAGGACGCCAGTTCAGAGGCAGGCTGTTGGGTCTGCGACGGATGCGCCAGTGGCGCGAGAAAACGAAAATTTTGGGCGTAGTTATGCGCATAAGCAAAAAAAGCCCCGGCAGATATCTGTCGGGGCTAAAAGCTGCAAAAGAAGGTCAGTTAGGCCTGCTTACGCACCGTGGGCTTAACCACAACACCAGAGCGCAGGCAACGGGTGCAGACGGAAAGGGTCCGCACGCTGCCGTCGGGGAACTGGTGACGAACGCGCTGCAAATTGGGATTGAAGCGGCGCTTGGTCTTAATGTTGGAGTGGCTCACAAGATTGCCGACCTGGGGCTTTTTGCCGCAAAAGATGCATTCCTTGCTCATACATTCCTCCGTATATGCAAAAAAATAGTTCAATTCAAATGCGGCAAGAACAAAGCCCGCGCTGAAAAAGACAGCGTTGCATATGGGCATAACCGCGCGAAAAAGTCATATAGCGCATGCAGCATGGAAAGGCAAGAAAATTTCTCAAAAAAAGGCGACCACGCTTCGAGTGCGTGTTCCACTGTGCTGCGGGCAGAACAAACGTGCCATTACAGCCGAGGAAAAATGAGAAATTTCAGCCCAATCTGCTGGAACAGCCATGGTACAACTTAAAAGTGATCCCGGTGCGTGCGCGCCCAATCTGACGCTTCAAGTACGCGGGGTTTCTTCACTTCATCCTTGTGACCAATAGCCAAAAGGCATTGTACGTCATAATGCTCAGGAATGCCAAGTGTTTTTCTTACTTCAGCCTCGGCAGAAGCCTCCCCGTTGGTGCGAAGGCGCATCTGCACCCAGGTTGAGCCAAGTCCAAGACGTTCCGCCTCCAGTTGGATCAAAATAGCGGCAATGGAGGTGTTTTCAATCCAAACATCTGCCTTGGTTGTATCGGCGAGTACAGCCACTACCAGCGGTGCCGTGCGAAGGGGCATAGTGCCAGAGTCGCGGCAGGCAGCCAGAGCTGCAATAACGGCTTTGTCTCGCACTGCCACAAGCTCCACGGGGCGTGTGTCTTTGGAGGAGGGAGCAAGCAGCCCAGCGGTGAGCAGTTTTTCAACGTGTTCATCACTTATGGCTTCAGTGGTAAATTTGCGTATGCTGCGGCGATTGGTCAACAATTCTATCATGGTAGTTCCCTTGTGCATGGTGGGAGTATTCTGCGGGTCCCAATTACGTAAGGTGGGTAGCTAGCGGACTGTTTAGCATGCTTTATGTTCTGAAGAGGCAGATAAGTCTCCTGCCTGGGATGTCGATAGGTGCTGCCGCAGAAAATGTATTTTGCGAAGAAAGAAGGAGGAATGTTTTTTTGACGTTC
>QKDT01000222.1 GCA_003251995.1 Desulfovibrio desulfuricans | reverse complement strand
CTCAACACCCAGAAAATAGGGCAATTTTCGGTAAGCGCTTGTGTCTTGTGACCTTTCCGGGATATGTTGCGTAAGGGGCCGTTGTGCCTCGCACTGCGTTTTGCGGGAGGAGCGTCATGCTCAGCGTTTTTGACCTGTTCAAGATTGGCATCGGGCCATCCAGTTCCCACACCATCGGCCCCATGGTCGCGGGCAAGGCCTTTGCTGGCGAGCTTGCGGTTCTGGGTTTGCTGCCCCTGGTGGGACGTATAAAGGTTGAGCTTTACGGCTCATTGGCGCTCACGGGCGAGGGGCACGGTACCATTGGGGCCGTGCTGGCTGGCCTTGAGGGCGAAGAGCCGCAAGAGGTGGACATCGCGCAGATGGCCCGCCGCACAGTGGAGCTGCAAAATAATGCTGACCTTGTGCTCATGTGCGCCTACACCATCCCCTTTGATTTCCAGCGCGACGTGTGCCAGCACAAGGGGATATTTCTGCCCAGGCACTCCAACGCCATGACGCTTTCGGCCTTCACTGCCGATGGAACCCCCATTTATTCCAAGAATTTCTATTCCATCGGCGGCGGGTTTATCCGCACGGATGACGATTTTGACCGCCCGCGTGAGCTGTACGCAACGCCCCCCCATCCCTACGAAAAGGCATCGGAACTTTTTGACATCTGCGCCAGAGAAAACAAGACCATCGCACAGGTGGTCATGGTCAACGAGGTGTTTTGGCGTTCTGAAAGCGAGGTCAACGACCGTATAACGGGCATAATGGATGTTATGCGCGAGGCCGTGGAGCGTGGCTGCTATACGGACGGCGTGCTGCCCGGCGGCTACAATGTGCGCCGCCGTGCCCCCAACCTGCTGCGTAAGGTCAGCGCTTTGCAAGCATCAGGGCGGCGCGACCTCAGTCTGTGGCCCATGCTCTATGCGTTTGCCGTGGCGGAGGAAAACGCCTCTGGCGGGCGCATAGTGACCGCACCCACCAACGGCGCGGCGGGCATAGTTCCGGCAGTATTGCTGTATTATTTGAATTTTTATCCGCATGCCACGGATGACGGCGCGCGCGATTTCCTGCTCACCGCCGGGGCCATCGGCCTGTTCTACAAGATCAATGCGTCCATTTCTGGCGCGGAGGTGGGCTGCCAGGGCGAGGTCGGCGTGGCCTGCTCCATGGCGGCGGGCGCGTACTGTGCGGTCACTGGCGGCAACGTCAAGCAGGTGGAAGTGGCGGCAGAGATCGGCATGGAGCATAATCTCGGGCTTACCTGCGACCCTGTGGGCGGGCTGGTGCAGATTCCCTGCATTGAGCGCAACGGTGTGGCAGCCGAGCGCGCGGTCAATTGCGCCCAGTTGTCGCGGCTGGAAGACGGGCGGCAACGGGTGATCTCGCTGGATGAAATTATTGAGGTTATGTACCGCACCGGGCTGGATTTGCAATCGCGCTACAAGGAAACCTCGCTCGGCGGATTGGCAGAAGCCGTTGCCAAGGTTATGGAGCGCAAAAAAATGGCGGAAGGTACTCCCCCAAAATAGATCTGAACGTGCTATTTTTTCTTTTTAGCGAAGGTATAAAACGCGGCTCCAAGGCCGCGTTTTATTGTTGATATGCATATGTGTGGTGAAAATATACGTATTTCTTTGGCAGTAGCCAAAAAGAAAAAAGAACGCAGAGCGGCATATATTTTATATATGAAAGATATACCTATGTTTTTACATCAATGCATATCTCGGTAAACCACGAATACTAATTTCAAGTAAATAATCATTGTCAGTTTTATAAACTATATTTTGATGTTTGATAAATATATAAAGAATAGTAAAAATAATACATTGTATTTTTTTAGTTGTGTATCGACAAAAGTAAAAAAATAAGAGAGTTATTTTTCATATCATGTGAGCATTTGGGGAAATGCCGAGATATGCTTTGCTGGTCTGTATACCTAAAAATGTCTATCTATCTGTATTTTTTAGGCCTGATAGGTAGAGTAGTTTGTGCAACGCACTATGTTGCGTAGCTTGCTTTTTTGTATACTGCGGGAACTGGCTTTTTCATGTCTTGTGCCGCTCGTTATGCAGCATGTTGTACGTCCTAAAACCTATAACACTGGAAGTGCAAGATGAAAAAGGTATGTTTTGCAATTATGCTGGCGGCTATGCTTGCTTTGCCCATGACTGCTTCTGCAACGAATGACAAAATAGATTTTGGCAAACTGCCTTGCAGCGCGTTTACACAGTTGGACGCCCAGACCATGACCATGTTTTATTTTTGGCTGGATGGGTATGCCAGCGCCAAAACTGGCGACACGACGCTTGATGTCAACGCCGTTGAGGGCAATTTGACCCAGATAATGAAGGCATGCAAACAGACCCCCAACAAGTCTGTGCTTTCAATTATTGCTGACTAGTGTGGCACGGGGGCGGGCTGCAAAGCCCGCCCCCGTTCTGCTATGCTTTGTCAGTTGTAAATGAAGAAAGGCCCTGCCTCAGGCTAGGTTTTTGGGGGCAAGGGCAGCGTCGCCTGCTTGGGCGTGTCCACGTTTATTGCTGCAGTGTTGCTGTCTTCGGCAGAAAAGAGCTTGTCTGCCAGCTTGCGGTGTGCGGCGGGCATGGCAAGCGCGTCCAGCTCCTCCGGGTTTACCCATCGGGCCTCAGTGGCGGCTGTAAGTTGCGGCGGTTGCGGCGGATTTTTTGAAGCATCCGCGTTTTCAAGAGCAAGCCCAAAGCAGTGCAGTGTCAGACGATAGGTTGTGTACCCGTGCCGGATGATGCCGTGCCGCTCGGTTACACGCACCGCAAAACCTGTTTCTTCCATAAATTCACGCACGGAGGCCTGCTCCGGGCTTTCTTCTGGCTCAACCCTGCCACCGGGGAACTCCCAAAGGTTCCCCCATACGCCCGAAGGTGGGCGTTTTTGCACAAAGACCATGCTGCCGTAGTGCAAAACTCCGGTGACGGCGTTCACAGGCGTGATGGTGGCTCTTTTGCCCGGTACCGGGCGTTGATCGGTGATGCCAAGGTGATTGCTGATGCAAAATTGCGCCAGCGGGCAGATATCGCACAGGGGTTTTTTGCGGCAAACCAGCGCGCCCAGCTCCATCATGGCCTGATTGTGTTCCCGCGACTTGCCTTCCGGCACCAGCCGCAGGGCCCAACGGTGGATGATCCCCGCTGCCGGGTCCTGCTTAACGGGGCTGTCCACATCAAAAATGCGTGCGATGACACGCTCCACATTGGCATCCACACAAGGCAGTTTTTCACCAAAGGCAATACTTGCCACTGCCCCGGCGGTATAAGGGCCAACGCCGGGCAGGGCGCGTATGTCTGCAAGTTCAGAAGGAAAAACGCCGCCGTGATCCTGCATGATTTTGCGAGCGGCGGTCAGAATGTGTCTGGCGCGGGAATAATAGCCCAGGCCTTCCCACTGCCGCAAAACCTCTTCTTCGCTGGCGGCAGCCAGCGTGGCAACATCAGGGAAGCGCTGCATCCAGCGATTAAAGTAGCTGACGCCCCGCTCCATCTGGGTTTGCTGCAACATGACCTCAGATATCCACACTTCGTAGGGCGTGTAGTTGACCCGCCAGGGCAGGAGCCGTTGATGCACGGAAAACCAGTCGAGCAGGGCGCTTTGTAGCTCCCGAAGGTGGCTCTGCGGCGACAGGTGAACAGTGGAGGTGTTTTGTGCCCGCATACCGGGCAAGGTGCCTGGCTGGGTTTGGGAAGTCTTGCGGTTCATGTCTTGCAGCCTATACTGCTAAACGGGCATTGTCATCTGCGCTTCCATGGCCTATATTCGGGGCAATGGCGGGCGAACGCCCGCCGTGCGAATAACTATTCAAGGAGCACCCATGTCCGACAATCCTACGGTTTTGCTGGAGACCTCCTCCGGCGACATTCTGGTGGAGCTTTATGCCGACAAGGCCCCCCAAACCGTTGCCAATTTTTTGAAATATGTGGATGACGGCTTTTATGCCAACACCATTTTTCACCGCGTTATCCCTGGTTTCATGATTCAGGGCGGCGGCATGGGCGCGCGTATGGACGAAAAGCCCACCCGCGAGCCTGTGACCAACGAAGCCGACAACGGTCTGAAGAACGATCGCGGCACCCTTGCCATGGCCCGTACCCGCGACCCGCACAGCGCCACGGCTCAGTTCTTCATCAACCTGGTGGACAACGCCTTTCTTAACCACAGCTCCCCCTCCGTTGACGGCTGGGGCTACTGCGTGTTCGGCAAAGTGACCGAAGGCCTGGAAGTTGTGGATAAAATCGCCAAGGTTAAGACCAAGACTGTGGGCTTCCATGAAAATGTGCCCACCGACATGGTGCTTATTACCGGGGCAAGCCGCTTCGAATAAATGGCGCGCAGGCGCTGCCTGCAACGCTATTGCCAGAACCGCCGTATGCCCGCAGTTGCGGCGCTACGGCGGTTCTGTGTTTGGGTGGTCTTTTTACCTGCCGCACACAGATGTGAGGC
>QKDT01000162.1 GCA_003251995.1 Desulfovibrio desulfuricans | reverse complement strand
GGCCAAGTGCAGTCGCTGGCAACAATAAATTTTTCGGCGGCAGCCGCCGGCCCACAGAGCAGGGCAATGGTCGTCAATGCAAGAATAACACGGCGAAACATAGGACCTCCTAACCAGGTTTTTATGATTCAGGCCCGCCGCTGTATGCGTCATGGGGGACGCCTGCGCCGTCGTCGTGCAGTCGC
The DNA here is from genome assembly GCA_003251995.1 of Desulfovibrio desulfuricans. GTDB lineage: Bacteria > Desulfobacterota > Desulfovibrionia > Desulfovibrionales > Desulfovibrionaceae > Desulfovibrio > Desulfovibrio desulfuricans_B. Next base: position 4,277 of record QKDT01000162.1, on the reverse strand, counting down.
AATCACGAAGAAACGACTGTAGGCTTCGGCGGTCCGTGGTTCGCCGGTAAGCGCGGGTTGCACCAGTAGGGCGGGCTACCAACCAGAAAAGAGCGTCTTATTAATTAGCGTTGGCGGCCTTCGGCGTCAAGCACCTTGGGCCGCTATAGCGACAGTTTGCGTATGGTTACCAGGCATTGCCGGGCGCGGGGCCTTCGTCTTCGTCTTCCTCATTCTTAACTGGAGCAGGCGCAACCGCGTGTTGGGGGCGTGCCATTGGGGCAGAGGGCGGCACGGGCATGGGCTGGTCGTCCACATCATCGGTGCGCTCATCACGCAGGGCCTGCTGCAAAAACCAGTCTTCGCGAATACGCCACGAAGCTGCGGCTGTGTATGCCGGTGAAGAGTAGCCCACTGAAAGCACCAGGGTGCGGCGGGCGTGCTCCTGCAAACGGATAAGCAGGGGGGTAAAATCTGCATCGCCCGAAAGAATGATAAATTCGTCAAAGTGGGTGGAATGCGAGAGATCGTCCATGCAGTCCATGACAAGGTGGATATCTGTGCTGGTTTTGCCCCTGGTGGTCAGCGGCGGACAGTCAACCACCTGAAATGCACTGCGAATAAAGGGATTGCGGTATTCCTGATAGCGTTGCGGGTTCAGGTAGCACATGCGTTTGAGTATGCGGCGGCGCACGCCTTCGCCGTAAAGAATGCGCAGCGCATGGTTTTCAATCCAGCGTACCCAGCGGTATGGCACAGAGCCAAAAGCACGGGCCGCCTCGGGGTCAATTTCAAGAAAGCGGGTGTAAATATTGTCGAAGTCAACGTAAAGAGCACTGAATACTTCGTCAAAACCGGTAAATCTAGCCATAAGTACCTCAATGGTGAAATAATTTATCCCAAAAGTATATTTTGCCTCTCTCCCCATTGCAAGGAATTTGCCGCTACTTGAATTTATGCCCGTCAACGGATACATCTTGCGCCGTAATCAATACCCAAAACAAAGGGCGTATTCACAGTGCTGAATATACTTAGTGAAGCAAAAAGACAGGGCCAACAAGCGCGGGAGCTTCTGCTTTCCGCCTGGCGGAATCCGTCTGATGTGCAGTGGGGCCGCTGTCTGTTCTGGTCATTCTGGATTTCGCTGGCGTCCTTTCCCATAGGCTATGGCGCACGCGAAGTTTTGCCCGTCATCTGTTTTATTTTTCTAGTGCTCTATTATCGCTACAACTGGACAGAAAGCGTTTGGCGCAGGCTTGATGCACGCCCGCTTTTTTATTGCCTGTGGGCTATGATAGGCATTGGCGTATTTTTTTCAGAGAATATCTGCACATCGCTGCTCCATGCGGGCACAGGCATTAATAAGGGCTTTATTTTACCGTTTATTGCCATGGAATGCGTGCGGAGCGAAAAAGACCTGCGCCGTCTGGTGTGGGCCTGCGCTCTGGCCTGTTTTTGGGAAGGCCTGGATGGCATCCATCAGGCCTTGACCGGCACAGATTTTATCTTGGGTTATGCCCTTAATGCGGGCAGGCTCACGGGCAGCCTTGGGGATTACACCGTTGGCAACTATATTGCGCTGGCGCTTATTCCCGCCTTTTCGCTCTGGTTTATTTTGCGGCGGTCTTTGTCGCCAGCCGTTTCAGCACTGCTGTGGTTTGCAACGCTGTGGCCCGCATTTTTTTTGCTGATTGGCGCTCGCAGCCGCAGCGGGGCGCTGGCTGTGGCGGCCTCTTTTGGGTTGTGGATACTGCTGCGCGGTGGTCGGGGGCGCTGCAAGCTCGCTGTGGGCTCACTGGGAATTCTGCTTTCTGTACTCTTGTTGCAGGGCCGTGCCGGGCTGAGCGCAGTGGAGGACGATGGACGCTGGAGCCTGTGGCATCTCGCCTGGCGCGTTTTTTGCGAACACCCCTGGCTGGGGGCTGGAGCGGGCCGCTATAATGAGGCCTTTCGCGCTCTGGGCCTTGCACCTGAAAAGGATCTTATCACGATCAGCCATCCCCACAACCTTTATTTGGATATACTGTATGCACACGGACTTGTGGGCTTTGCGCTGGGCATGATTTTTTTGTTTGGGTTTATCTGGTGGGGCTACAAGCGTATTCGTCCCCGTTTGCTGGCAGAGTTGGAGAGCAAAAGCCCTAGTGTTTATTGGCGATTGACGGCCTGGTTCTGGATCGGGTTTGGTGGGTGGCTGGTCAACGGCATTTTTGGGCATGATTTTTATCGCATATGGTGGCTGGGGCTTGCCATGAGCCACCTTGGAATCATGATCGGTGCCGTGGTCAACGGGCTGGATGCTGAACCCGAGGAGCTTGCCGAACAGGCGCGACGGGATGCGGCAACAGCCGCCAACTAAATTTTTTTGATCAGTTGAACGAAAAAAAAGCGGTTCTATGCGTAAAACGCACGGAACCGCTTGAGTGGCGACAATAGAGCCGACTGAATCTATTGGTCGGTAAAATCTTCTGCACTGGCCTGCTGGCTGCCGTGTGCGCGCAGCACTTCAAGCGCCTGTTCCTTGGTAAGCACTCTGCCCACGCAGCGGGAATGCTGGCGCTTGTTCTCCGGGCAATAGCCCATCTGCACACAGCTTGGGCCAGCACCGGCAAAAAGATCGGGCGCGGCCTTGCGGCTGAGGCGCAGCATCTGCCACGCCAGATGGCGTATTTCGTGCTGGGCATTGCGGCAGCAGCGAATGGCAAACCAGTCAAGCAGGGCGTGGGCGTTCATGCCGATGATGGCCTTGAATTCCGTGGCCTGGGGCTTGAGGTAGCGCAAGTCTTCCTCTGGCAAGCCCGCATCAAGGCCAGCATCATACCACTGGCGTGAAACCTCAGCCAGATCGTGCCCGCTGAGTGTTGTGGTGTGCCCGTCCGGCAATGTCACCTGCGCGGCAAATTCGGCTACGCTGCGCGGATACACAACGGAATAGCGCCTCTTGCCGCCCAGTTCCGCCCGTCCAGACTTGATGAGATATGAGGCCAGGCGTTTGCGTACAAGCTGAGTTTCTGTAACGCGCGAGTACCCCTCAACGCCAAAAAGAAAAAAGTCGAATTCAAGCGCGGCCCTGTGACCGGAATCAAGGATGTTTTGCACTATCTGGCGCGAGTAGGGCGAGGCCACAATTTCTTCCAGCTCGCGCTCACTGCGCACAAATCGGGCGGCGATATCCGTATAGATTTTTCCGCCGCCTGCCAGCAGCACTACTTTACCGTTGCCGGTGTATTTTTCGTCAAGCATGGGTCTCCGCCTGGTCGTTGGGGTCCGTAAATGAGAGGGCGACTATAGGGCAAAGTGCTGCTTCGGGCAAGGCAATGCCTTGGGCGGCGCAAAACGCAAGCAGGCCAGCAAACGCGCGCCCGGCGCTGCAATTTGGGGTAACATCTTGACATGACGCGGGCAACACGCCAGAGTGACGGAGTTTTTTTGAAAGGCAGCCGTGGGTGATTTTGCTGAGGCAAAAACCGCGCGTGCCGCAGACTTTGCAGCAACCCAGCATGAAGAAGGAGATCGCATGAGCCAGCATTCTGCCCCTTATGGCATTCCCGACAGCAAGGGCTTTTTTGGGGCCTATGGCGGTCAGTTTGTTCCCGAGCCGCTCAAGGCCCGGCTGGACGAAGTGGCCGAAGCCATGAAGGCCGCCGAGGCGGACCCATCCTTCCAGAAAGAGCTGGATTATCTTTGCTCCCACTACACGGGGCGGCCCAACCCGGTGTTTCACTGCGCCAACTTGAGCCGTCACCTTGGCGGCGCGCAGATATGGCTCAAGCGTGAAGACCTCAACCACCTTGGCGCGCACAAGATCAACAACACCCTTGGGCAGTGCCTACTGGCAAAGCGCATGGGCAAAAAGCGCGTGATCGCCGAAACCGGCGCGGGCCAGCACGGTGTAGCCACTGCCGCCACTGCCGCCCTGATGGGCCTTGAATGCACCATCTGCATGGGCGAGGTGGATATGGAGCGCCAGCATCTCAACGTTATTCGTATGGAGATGCTTGGCTCTCGCGTTATTGCCGCCAAATCCGGTCAGCGTACCCTCAAGGAAGCCGTGGACGAAGCCCTGGGCATGTGGATTGAAGATCCAGAAATGTTCTATGTGCTTGGTTCTGCCGTTGGGCCGCACCCCTACCCCTACATGGTGCGCGTTTTTCAGTCGGTGGTGGGGCGCGAGGCCCGGGCACAGATGCTGACAGAAACGGGGCGTCTGCCCGATGCCTGCCTGGCCTGCGTTGGCGGTGGTTCCAACGCCATTGGCCTGTTTGCTGGCTTTTTGGACGATGCTGACGTGCGTCTTT
>QKDT01000022.1 GCA_003251995.1 Desulfovibrio desulfuricans | reverse complement strand
AACCTGGCTGGTTTTACGCGCTACAATCGCCAGGATTCAGATGCTTATGGGCTCGGGCAAGCCGCTGCCTGCTCCTGATTTCCGGGCGTATTGTCGCTGACAACACGCCAGAAAGGCCCGGCTGTTTTGTAAAAACAGCCGGGCCTTTCATCATATCTGTCGGCGTAATGCACACCGCAGACACAAAACCTCAGTAATAATCTCCCCTACGCTCCGGCGGCTTCGCCGATAAGCTGGCGAAAACGCCCAAAAAGGTACTGGCCGTCATGGGGGCCAGCCGCCGCTTCGGGGTGGTACTGCACGCTCATGACAGGCAGGGTCTTGTGACGCAAGCCTTCCAGCGTGTTGTCGTTCAGGTTGATATGCGTGGCTTCCACATCGTTCAAACCGTCCAGCACCACATGGAAACCATGGTTCTGCGACGAAATTTCGATGCGCCCGGTGGTCAGATCCTTAACAGGATGGTTGCAACCGTGGTGACCAAACTTGAGCTTGTCGGTGGTGCCGCCGAGGGCGTGACCAATGAGCTGATGCCCAAGGCAAATGCCCGTGACAGGGAACATACCCACAAGTTCGCGCACCAGGGCAATCTCTGCTGTGAGGGTTGCCGGGTCGCCAGGGCCGTTGGAAAGGAATACGCCCTTTGCACCGCATGCCTTGGCCTGGGCAGCGCTGAAGCTGGGCGGCACCGCCAGAGGCTCAAAACCGGCTTCGCACAGGCAACGCAGGATGTTCCACTTGATGCCGTAATCGTACACCAGCAGGGGCAGACCCGTGCCGCGCCAGGCGTATGCGCCGTCCGCGCCAAGGGCGACCTTTTGCGGCTGGTTGTCAAACCATGCGTAAGGCTCCTGCGCAGCCACAAAGGGTACAAGGTTGCGGCCCTTCATGGTGGGTTGGGCAAGCACTTTTTCCTTAAGGGCAGCCGGGTTCAGCTCCTTGGTGGAAATCATGCCGCGCATGGCGCCGTTGATGCGCAGGTGGCGTGTAAGGGCGCGTGTATCCAGCCCTTCCATGCCTGGCGTGTCGAACTTTTGCAAAAAGGCAGGCAAAGCCATGACAGACTGCCAGTTGGAGGGCTGCTTGCAGCATTCCTTTACAAGAAAGGCGCTGCAATGCACCCGGGCCGATTCCATATCAGCCTCGCAGATGCCGTAGTTGCCCACCAGCGGATAGGTCATGCAGACCATCTGCCCGTAATAGGAGGGGTCGGTGAGCACTTCCTGATATCCAGTCATGCCCGTGGTGAAAATAACTTCACCGCCGGTTTCAAACTCTCCGGTAAAGGAATTGCCTTCCAACGTAAATCCGTCTTCCAGCACCAGCAATGCTTTCATAACTTACCCCCGCGCTTCCCGCGCGTAGTATTCCTGCAAACTTTCCACATGGGTTTCGGCCCGCCGCGAGCCTATGGCAGTTGCCGTGGCGCGCGCTGCGGCGATGGTGGTGCAGTAAGGAACCTTGTATGTCAGGGCCGCGTGGCGAATGGCCTTGGAATCTCTGGCCGTATGTTTGCCCGAAGCCGTGTTGATGACCAGAGCCACCTCATGATTGATGAGCAGATCCACAATGTTGGGCCGCCCTTCGTAAACCTTGAGCACCTCTTCCACTTCAAGCCCGTGTTCACGCAGCACAGCCGCCGTGCCACGCGTGGCAAGAAGGTGGAAGCCCAGCTTGGCAAACATATCCGCCACTTCAGGCAGATAGGGCTTGTCGCGGTCGTTAACCGAAAGGAAGAGCTTGCCCCCCTGCGGCAACACCTGACCAGCACCAAGCTGGCTCTTGAGGAAAGCCTCGCCGAAGTTGGAGCCCATGCCCATAACTTCGCCGGTTGAGTGCATTTCGGGTCCAAGAATCACGTCCACGCCGGGGAAGCGCTGGAAAGGCAGCACTGCTTCCTTGACGCAGGTAAAACCGCCCTTGCGCATGCTCCAGGGGTCCAGCTCCTCCAGCGTTTTGCCCAGCATTACCTGGGTTGCCAGGTACGGCAGAGGCACGCCAGTGGCCTTGGACACAAAGGGCGCTGTGCGCGACGCGCGCGGGTTTACTTCCAGTATATAAATATCATCGCCCTTAATGGCAAATTGGATATTCATCAGGCCCACGACCTTGAGTTCGCGGGCAAGGGCCTCGGCCTGAACGGCGATGCGGGCCACATGGTCGTAAGAAAGCGAGTACGAGGGCAGCACGCAGGCCGAGTCGCCAGAGTGGATGCCGGCTTCTTCGATGTGCTCCATGATGCCAGCCACATACACTTCCTTGCCGTCCGAAAGCGCGTCCACGTCCACTTCCACCGCATGTTCAAGGAACTTGTCAATGAGGATGGGGTGTTCCGGCTTTTCCGGCACCTGGGTGTGGAAATACTCTTTCAGCTCGGCGGCATCGTACACCACAGCCATTGCGCGACCGCCAAGCACGTAGCTGGGCCGCACAACCACAGGGTAGGTGATGCGCTCGGCTACTTCCAGGGCGTCTTCAAGGCTCATGGCAGTGCCGTTGGGCGGTTGGAGCAGATCAAGTTTTTCAATCAGCGCCTGGAAGCGTTCGCGGTCTTCGGCGCGGTCAATGGCGTCGGGGCTGGTGCCAAGAATGGGCACGCCAGCGCGCATGAGCGGCACGGCAAGGTTCAGCGGGGTCTGACCGCCAAACTGCACGATAACGCCCTCGGGCTTTTCCTTTTCCACAATGTTCATCACATCCTCGAAGGTGAGCGGCTCAAAATAGAGCCTGTCCGAGGTGTCGTAGTCTGTGGAAACGGTTTCGGGGTTGGAGTTCGCCATGATAGCCATCACGCCCGCGTCGCGCAGGGCAAACGAGGCATGGCAGCAGCAGTAGTCAAACTCGATGCCCTGACCAATACGGTTGGGGCCACCGCCAAGAATAAGCACCTTGCGGCGGTCTTCCACCTTGATTTCTTCTCCGCTCTCGTAAGTGGAGTAGAAATAAGGGGTGTAGGCCTCAAACTCCGCGGCGCAGGTATCCACCAGATAATAGGTGGGTTCCACATGCATTTCTTTACGCAAGCGGCGGATGTCGGCCTCGGGCATCTTCCACATTTCCGCCAGTTGGCGGTCAGAGAAGCCGTATTCCTTGGCTTCGCGCAGCATGCCGGCAAGGGCCGCGTTGGCGGTGGTCATGTCGTTGGCAAGGCCAAAGTTGCTGATGCGCTTTTCCATCTCCACAATGTCGCGCACCTGGCGGATAAACCAGGGGTCGATGGCAGACACGGCAAAGATTTCTTCTTCGCTGATGCCCGCCACAATGGCCTGGCGTAGCGTAAACATACGCCGGGAGTTGGGGCGGTGCAGAGCTTCAAGAATGGTTTCGCGGTCGGGCAGCTCAGAGCGGAAGCTGTAGCCAAGGCCCGTTGCGCCAATTTCCATGGAGCGCAGGCCCTTTTGCAAGGCTTCCTTAAAGGTACGCCCAATGCTCATGGCCTCGCCCACGCTCTTCATGGAAGTGGTGAGCTCATCCTTGGCGCCGGGGAACTTTTCAAAGGTAAAGCGGGGAATTTTTACCACGCAGTAGTCGATGGCAGGCTCAAAGCTTGCCACCGTCTCGCGGGTGATGTCGTTGTTCAGCTCGTCAAGGGTGTAGCCCACAGCAAGCTTGGCGGCGATTTTGGCGATGGGAAAACCCGTGGCCTTGGAGGCCAGCGCCGACGAACGTGACACACGCGGGTTCATTTCGATCACCACGATGTCGCCGTTGGCGGGATTGATGCCAAACTGCACGTTACTGCCACCCGTTTCAACGCCGATTTCGCGCATGATGGCAATGGATGCGTCGCGGATGTTCTGATATTCGGCGTCAGAAAGGGTCTGCACCGGGGCCACGGTGATGGAGTCGCCCGTGTGTACGCCCATGGGATCAAAGTTTTCAATGGCGCAGATGATGACACAGTTATCCTTGGTGTCACGCATCACTTCCATTTCAATTTCTTTCCAGCCAAGCACGCTCTGCTCGATCATGACCTCGGAGGTGGGGCTGGCAGAAAGGCCGCTGGCGGCAATGGATTCCAGATCTTCCATGTTGTAAGCCACACCGCCGCCGGTGCCGCCAAGCGTAAAGGCAGGGCGGATAATCAGCGGGAAGGGCAGCACGTTGCCGAGCTGGCGCACTTCTTCGATGTTGCGGGCAATGCCGCTGGCGGGCATTTTAAGGCCGATCTTTTCCATGGCGGAGCGGAACAGCTCGCGGCTTTCAGCCTTTTCAATCACATCGGCGCGCGCGCCAATGAGCTCAACGCCGCATTCCGCCAAAACGCCGCTCTTGGCAAGCCCAAGAGCGGCGTTCAAAGCCGTCTGACCGCCAAGCGTAGGCAAGAGGGCATCGGGGCGCTCTTTTCGGATGATTGCGGCAAGAGTTTCCTGCTCGATGGGTTCCACATAGGTGGCGTCAGCCATATGCGGATCGGTCATGATGGTAGCCGGATTGGAATTGACCAGCACCACCTCGTACCCTTCTTCCTTGA
>QKDT01000039.1 GCA_003251995.1 Desulfovibrio desulfuricans | reverse complement strand
GGAGCTTCTGCGGCCATTGCCGCTTGCCCCACAAAAAGAGACAGGGCGCAGACTGACGCTACTTTCAGCAAATTCATGAAGGCCTCCCGAGTGTTATGTGCAGTTACAGGGGTGTACCAAATTACGGTAAGCCGGAACAAAGCAAAAAACATTCCTTTTTTCTATCTTGCTGGAAATATTGAAAGTGTTAAAAAAAAGACCGTTTGGAAAATACGTTTTGGTAACTTTATGGCATGTAAACTCTACAAAATAGTGAAAAAAAAGAATGATACCCGAAGCATGTACCTTGTCGCATATGTGGTATCGCAAGTCAAATATGATGCCATCTGCGAAAAAAGCACATAAAAAATTTAATAAATTTACCGCTAATTAGCTTAAATTAAAAAGCTTTGTTGTAAAGGCTTGGCTTGGAGTCAGTGGTGCAGATGGCGCATTATAGCGTCTGTCATCCTTGATAGAGTAAGCTAAAAAGACACCTCAATAAGCTAACCATCTGAATATTTGAGAAAAAATTGCTTAAAAGAGGAAAAAATACGTTTACGTAGATTTTGAAGGCGGCTGTGAGCAGGTTCTCAGGGGCAAATATGAAAAAAACAAGAAAATCGAGATATTAACTGTTCATTTTAGTATTCTACAAACTGGTAGTCTTTGGTCGTTGCGGGCACAAGCTGCTGCCCAAGCGGCAGATACTGTTTTTGCGTTGTCGCGGCATTGGGTTAGCAATGACAGAAGACAGTCATAAAAACCTGCAACATATAAGCACGATTACAAGCCAAAGGCCACAGAAAAGACTGTCGGCTCTCTGGGACTAATAGCCGGCAGCAAGGCCATCGCTGCGCGGATCGGTGGCTCCAAACAAGACCCCAGAACCGTGGTCGCAAAGAATGGCCCCCGCGTGGCCCATCAGGTCGCAGAAGCCGTCAACATAGGCGACAGTATGCCCGCGTTGCTCAAGGGCTTTGCCCAGTTGCGGCGTATAGCGCCCCTCAAGGCGCAGGTTATTTGCGGGTTCCCCCCAACTTCTGCCGTACAGCCAACGCGGCGCAGCCACGGCATCGTGTGGGCTCAGGCCAAAATCCACTATGCGGGTGACAATGGCGGCCTGGGTTTGGGGCTGGCCCTCGCCGCCCATGGTGCCATATACCAGCCAGGGCTTGCCATTTTTGAGCAACATGGGTGGATTGAGGGTATGCATTGTGCGCTTGCGCGGATCAAGCCTGTTGATGTGGGCGGGATCAAGCGAAAAAAAGCAGCCCCGGTTTTGCAGCAACACGCCTGTATCACCAGCCACAAGCCCGGCGCCAAAATCGTGAAAGATGCTTTGTATGGCAGACACGGCATTGCCCCGTGCGTCTACCACGCCAAACCAGCATGTATCTCCATTGGGTTCCAGTAGGGCGCCCGGTGCAAGGGCCCTGGCGGGGTTGATTCTGCTGGCAAGTTTGCGCCCATGCTCCTGTGATAATAGATAATCAACCGGAATTTCTGCAAAATCTGGGTCTGTCACATGGGCATCGCGCTCGGCAAAGGCCAGCTTTGTTGCCTCAACGACAGTATGCAGGTAGTCGGCGCTGCCCTCGCCCATGCTGGCGATATCCATATTTTCAAGGATATTGAGTATGGAGAGAGAAGCGAGCCCCTGCGTGTTGGGCGGCAAATTGCAGGCCTCAAAACCACGGTAGCGAACGCGCAGTGGTGTGACTGCTTCGGCCTTATGCTCGGCAAAATCACGCTCTGTCAGCAGCCCGCCGTTGTCTGCGAGCCAGCGGGTCATGCGCTGGGCTAGCTCGCCTTCGTAAAACACGCGCGCACCATCGCGGGCAATAAGATCAAGCGTGGAGGCCAGATCTGGCATGCGTAGAACATCGCCTGTTTGCGGTGGTTTTCCGGCTGGCAAAAACGTGTCGGCAAAGCCGGAGAATCGCTGCAACTGTCTATAGCCAGCGGGGTCTGGCTCGCAATCTTTGCGCAGCCAATAGGCCAGCGAAGGGGTTACGGCAAAACCCTCGGATGCGAGAGCAATGGCGTCTTGCAGCAGGTCTGCCAGTTCAAGCGGGCTGTCCCACGAACGGCTGAGCGTTTGAGCCGCATCCCAGCCGGAAATAACGCCGGGCACCGTGCAGGCCGCCAGCGCCCCACGCATGGGTATGGATGCAAGGCCCTTGTGCGCAAAAAACTCACGTGTGGCATTTTCGCCCGAACGACCGCAAGCGTTGATGCCGCTCAGCGTGCCTGTTGCCGCCTCATGCGCCAGCCAGAAGTTGTCGCCGCCAATACTGCACATCTGTGGATACACAACAGCCAGCACCGAGGCCACAGCAATGGCTGCGTCAAGGGCGGTGCCGCCTTTGCGCAAAATAGCCACGCCCGCCTGTGTTGCAAGATAGTGCGGCGATGTCACCATTCCCCGTGTGGTCATGGGGTCAAAACGCTGTGATTCTGTTTGCGCGTAGGGGCTGGGCACAAAGTTCATGGCGCTTCCTTTGGTGCAAGGGGCCTGGGGCTCGCCTGCGGTCAGAGTCTGCGCCGGGGCGGCGCAGGAAATTGGTTACAGTGTGTTCTCTGGCTTGTAATCAACGTGCTTTCAGTAACCTAGCGGTGGGGACGCTGAGCGTCAAACCTTTACGGATGCTCATGACGGGGTGTTGAAAAGCTGCCAAAATCACCCAAAATCACCTGTGCGCGCCACATTGAGCGGCAGAAAAAAAAGGCGTAAGCAGGTTTGGCGCTGCATGGACGCGGCGTTAGATCAGCATACGCTGCCGTATGGATTCGGCGCGAAGGACAAGTTATGGGAACGACAGTAATGCTCTTTGCCGTGGGGCTGGCAGGTAGTTTTGTATTTGACCGGTTTGATCTGCCTGGCGGGGCCATGACCGGGGCCATGATCGCCGTGGTGATTTATAAAAGTTGCGGGTCGATCACTGCGCCCGACATGGCGCACTGGGTTCGTTTTCTTGTGTACGGATGCGTGGGTGTCATTGTGGGCAACATGTATAATCCTGGCATGCTGGACGCCGTGCGCAACACATGGCCCATGATGCTGCTTTCTACTTGCATCATTTTGCTAGCGGGCCTTTTGTGTACCTGGATTGCCGTGCGTTGGGGCGGGCTTTCTGTGGGCGGGGCGTATCTGGCAACCAGCCCCGGCGGTTTCAACGCCGTGGTGGCGCTTTCTGGCGGCACCGGGGCAGAGGCCCCCATGGTGATGGTGTACCATCTGGTGCGCATTTATGCCATTGTGCTGCTCTCGCCCCTTGTTGCCAAGATGCTGGCACATTGGGTGGAATAGTTTTTTAGGCCCACAAATTGGTTGCAGTCTGCTGATCCGCAGATAGCCAACGATCAAGCCTCCGACGCAATCCGCCGGGGGCTTTTTTAACGTGAGAGCAGCAAAATTATGCCACCCAGGGCGGGCAGCAGCACCATGCAGCTTTTGAGCAGCAGTTGCGGTGCCATGCGGGTAAATTTTGCGCCAATATATGCGCCAATGGTTTGACCGGCTAAAACCTGCATGAACAGTAAAGGATCCAGATGCCCCGCCGCCAAAAATCCCAGGCTGCCCAAGGCTGCGATGGGCAGAATCACCAGCATGGTGGTGCCCACTGTCTGGTAGAGCGGAACGCTAAAAATAATAAGTAATGTCAGTTGGATAAATGGCGTTGCCCCAACGCCGCACGCGCCGGAAACAAGCCCGTTGAACATGCCCACAATGCTGGTGAGCAGCCAAAAACGTGCGCCCCTGTTAGAGCTAAAGCGGATGTTGAACACAGGATGCTTGGGGTGAAAAACCCGCAGGTAGATGAGTAGGGCTGAAATGATGAGCACCACGCCAGTAAGCGGCTTAAGTGTGGCGGACGAAAGCGAGGATGAAATTTGCGCTCCCCAGAATGCCCCTACAGCGCCAAAAGCGCCCATGAGCATGCCAAGCCTGCGGTTGACGTTGCCCTCGCGAAAGTGGCTTATGGAGCCGGAGAGCGAAGTAAAGGCCATTGCTGCCAGCGAGGTGCCCAAGGCAACATGCATGGGGATGTTAAATCCCACGCTGAGCATGGTGATCATTACCCCTGCGCCGCCAGCACCCACAAAGCCCAGCAGTATTCCCAGTAAAAGCATGGCGGCAAAAATAAGCATAGATCACCTGTGGTGCGGGCCGCCCCGTTGGGCGGTGTAGAATTGTGCAAAGCAGGCCGTGTCAGATCAGCGGCGAGCAGTTGTACACGCTAGCGCTACAGGTTGCATCGTGCAAGGGCCTTTTGGCTTGTTTGGCGAGGGGGTGCGGCGGGTATGTATCAGGATCAGGGTATCAAAGCCCTCACGGGGGCGGGATGGTTTTGCACCGTGAGCAGGGCGGATATTCAGGCTGTTGAGGATGCTTAGCGTCCATTCAGACAGCGCAAGGGCGGATGCCCCGTTATACTCGCTCTGGCTGCGCATGCTGGCATATCAGCAAGCCCGTATCACCGCGGAAGTTACAAAAAAT
>QKDT01000325.1 GCA_003251995.1 Desulfovibrio desulfuricans | reverse complement strand
CGTGATGCAGAGCATCCTCAACCGTTTCGTCCCAGTTCCATGTGGCGTAGATCACAGGCTTGTGGAAGGTGGAGCGGAAGCTCTGCAGCTCGGAGCGGTAGAAGCCTTCCTTGGGAGTATCGAGATGCTCGCGGAACTGCTCGTGCCGACGCTGCAGCTCGCCCTCGTACCATTCCTGAATATCCTGCGGTTCCTTGTACTTCTTGAGGATGTGACCGTAACCGGTCTTTTCCATCAGGTCGGCAAGGCGTTTGTGGTGCTGGGAGGCAAGCCACTTGCCAAGGTCGGCGGCAGAGTGGTTTTCCGTTTCCACAGAGGCGATGTCGAACACGGTCTGGTAGTAGGTGTCCGGCACCACTGATGCGGAGGTAATACCGGCTATGGCAACCAGACCGCGCAGGATGATGCTGTTGGACACACCCTGACCGCAGAAGCCCACCTTTTTGGCGTACTTCTGACCAGTGAAGATGCTGACAAGAATGGCCCAGATTACCGCCGGGTCTTCCTCGTCATAGATGTGTGACAGGCGTGCATTGTCGCGGTCGGTAGCAAGCACCATCTGGGTCATGTCGTTGGAGCCGATGGAGAAACCATCAAACTCGGTGATGAACTGCTTGGCCAGAATGGCATTGGAAGGCAGCTCGGACATGAGGATGATCTTCAGGCCGTCCTGACCGCTCTTGAGCTTGTGAACCTGCTCAAGGTAGCTGCGCATGGAGCGGGCTTCTTCCAGCGTGCGCACAAAGGGCAGCATCATGCGCAGGTTGGAGCCACCGTAAACGCCGCGGGCAAGCTTGAATGCTTCAATTTCCCAGTCATGGATATTGCGCGAAACGCCGCGATAACCAAGCATGGGGTTGTCTTCGGTATGTTCAAAGAGGCTACCGCCAAGCAGGTTGCGGTATTCGTTGCTCTTGAAGTCGGTGGTACGGTAGGTGATGGGCTTGCCGTAGAAGGCCATGGCAAAGAGCGCAAGGTTCTGGGCCAGGGTCTGTACGTAGTGCTCCTTACCGGTACGGAATCCACGGGCCTTGATCATGCCGCGGATTTTGTCCGTCAGGTTGCGCAGGTCGTCCATTTCCTTTTTAAGGCCGGAACGCAGGCTCACTTCTTCACGCAAGCGGTTGATGTTATCAAGCAGCTTGGTGACGGCGGGCATATCCTTGATGCGACCAACATGCTCTTCAACAATGGCTTCGATTTCAGCGGTGCGTTTGGCTGCTTCGGGGTCAGTCGGGTTCAGCAGAGCCAGAGCATCGTCGTAGCCCATGATGATACGCACATGGTCAGCCAGATCGTTGGAGGTCTTGAGCACTTCGATACGGCGCGAGGCCATCTCAAGGTGCTGGTCAACCTTGTGGTCGAGCTCGCGCATTTTGCGGTGCTGCATCAGCACTTCTTCCGCATTCATGCTCTTGTTGGCTTCGGCAAATGCTTCAATCTCTGCCGCCAGGCCGGTCACTTCACCCACGTATTCACGCAGGTTGAAGTTAAAGGCAATCAATCCGGCAGCCATCTGCTCGCGCAGCACCTTGGAAAGGCGGTTTTCAAGCTCTTTCAGCTTGCTGTGAACCACATTTTCAAGCTCGCCGCTGTCAAAGGCTTCCAGTGCCTGCGGATGGATGCTGATGTTGCCCAGCATGAATTCCGCGCGCAGCAGACCCACTTCAAACTGCGGGAAGTTGCGCAAACGGGAGAGGAACAGCGCCTGACCCACGTCAGCCAGCACAAGGCCGACCTTGGTTTTGGTAAGGGGCAGTTTGGAGAGATCCATTTCGCCGCCCACAAGATGCAGGGGCAAAAGGCCGCGGTAAACCTTGCCGCGCGTGCCATCAACGGTCACTTCTGCACCGTCGAGCGCACGCAGGATGTCAAGGCGCTGAATGCCGATAACAGCGGCAATACCAAGCTCGCGCGAGGTAATGGCTGCGTGGCTGGTGTCGCCGCCCACGTCTGCCATGATGGCAGAGGCCACGCGCATGCCCGGCACCATGTCCGGGTCGGTGCGTTCGGCGGCAAGCACATCGCCCTTGGCGATCTTGTTCAGCTCAAGGGCAGAGCGCAAAAAGCGCACCGTGCCCTGACCAGCGCCGCGTGAAGCGCCGTTGCCTTCCACCAGCACTTCGGCTTCGGCGGCGGCTTTGGCGTCCACCTCGCGGCGGCGCATGAAGATGGTATGCGGATGCAGCTCAAGGTCGTCGTTCCAGCGGGTTTCGGGACGTGCCTGAACAAACCAGAGCTTGTCGTTGGCGTCGAGGCAGAATTCCGTATCCATGATGATGCCGCCGTAAGCCTTGCTGACGGCGCGCACACCCTGGGCTACGCGTTCGGCCTGGCTGAGCGAAAGCGCCCAACGCAGAGCCTCAAGCTCCGAAACTTCCACTTCACGGGTGCCGCCACGTTCGTCATAGACGATCTTCATGTCTTTGCAGCCCATCTGACGGATGACAACTTCGCCACCGTCGTCGCGCTGGAAGACATAAAGCTTGTCGGGCGTAACCTTGCCGCCCACTACAGCCTCGCCGAGGCCGTAGCTGGCGTCGATGCTGACCAGTTCGCGGCGGTCGGTGCCGCGGCAGCCCGTGGCGGTATCAGCCGAAAAGGCCGTACCAGAGATCACGGGGTTGATCATCTGCATCATGCAGACAGAAAGCGAGGTGTGCTCAATGGCCCACTCAAGCTTGGCGTTTTCAGCAATGCTTTCGTCGCCTGTTTCCTCAGCCTTTGCCAGCGCGTCAAGAATTGCCTCGCGCCGGTAGGTCATGGAACGCAGGTTATAGGCAGAGGAGCAGTCCCAATGATAGGCCTCCACTACCCTGTCTTCACCCACCATGTTGAGGTAGGTATCCTGAAGGCCAGCAAAGGCCTTCTTGCGCGAATCTTCGCCCGCGGCAGAAGAACGCACGGCCACGGGGGTCATGTCGTCCTCGTTTTCGCGGCAGATGTCGCGGTATGCTCCGCGTACGGCTTCCGCCACTTCGCTCGGCACATCAACAGACAAGATGGCGGCCTGCACCATGACCGAGCGCTTGCGCAACTGGTCAATGCCCTCGGGGGAGGTGGCGAAGCCTTCAACTATATTATTGATGAAAGTGCGCAGCTTGGTGTGTGACTGCTCACCTTCCGCCAGCGCGGCCTGATGGATCTGCTTGCCGAGCTGACGCACGAACTTCTGCAAGAAGTCCGGATCCTGGTTGATTTCCGGGTCGTTCCAGTCAATACGCCCATACTCGCGATCCACTACGCTGCGTACCACACGCCCATTGACCTTTGTTTCATCCAGCAGATGATGAAAGGCTATGGATGAGATGGCGCGAAAATGGGGCGCCTGGATGCCCTGAATCTGACTGATCAGGGCAGTGTTGTAGTTCTTACCACCAACAAGCAACTCCGCTTCGGGACCAATCTGCACAATTTCGGCGCCGTTCAGCACCAGTTTTTTTTGAACTACCTCAGGCGCGGTGCCTTTAGGTTTGTTCTGCGCAGGTTTGGCGGCGGGAATCTTAGCCATGTCTTCCTCCGGTTTGGGAAACAGAAGCTTAACAACCTTGGAAATTGTATATCGCCACGGGTGATCTGTCCACAAATTCCAGCTAAGTGCGTAGTATTTAACTTACGCGCACGCCGCAGTAGGGGCAGAATGCGATGTTATCCATAGGAATGGGCTGACCGCAGGCCTCGTTGCCGCACACGCGCGGGACAGGCCCCAGCTCCACAATAAGCTCACCTTCTCTGACCGAAACCATTTGCTTGTTCTCTTTAAAGTCGGCGGTTTTCAACACACGCTTCACCATGCCGTCGATGGGGGCCAGCACGGCCTTTTCCTGCTTCATGATGGAAACGTTGAAGAGTTCTTCGCCAGCCTTAACAATATCGCCGGGATGCACATACATGACCCACAAATCGCCATTGCTCGGCGCAGCAATGTGATACTTGTTGCTCGTATCAGCCATAAGCGTACTCTTGGCACCATTGCCCAAAGGCTGGCGAACCTGAACTTCGCAGCTCATGAATTCAGAATCGAGCACATAACGGCAGATCGAGATGCCTGCGTCATTGGGGGTGGAGATACTGAGCAGCAAGAGGTGGTGCGGCTTGCCGCTGCTGTCGTTGAAGTACAGATCCTGTCCAACTTTGAGGCCCTCAAACCAAATATGCAGGGGCAGGTTGTTGGGATCGCCAAACTTGGCCTTGAACTGGATGGTTTTGAGAGCATCCGCCGGGTGGTTGAGGTACAACACGAACTCTTCGTCGTTGGGCTTGCGCTTGAGAATCTCGGCGCAGGCCTTTTCTTCGGCGGCAAGATTGACCTCTGCCAGCGAATCAAGGGGCGAATGCTCAGTGCGGGCAGCCATGGCGCTCTTCCAGTCAGAGCCAAAGGCGCTCTGGTAAACCCAGTCAGCCGGGAAACCAAGCGGTAATTTGCCAAACTTGCCCTGCAAAAGGTTGCGGAAGGCGTCGTTGCAATCCTGATAGATGTTCAGGCGT